>DPAW01000018.1:1193-10102 GCA_003517285.1 Verrucomicrobiales bacterium | reverse complement strand
ATTGCAGGTGCTCGACAACACTTCTAAGAAATACTCCAAGCTTCACCCGGCGCAGTACCACGGCAGTGCTTATGGTATGGTCGCCGCCAAGCGCGGGTTCCTCAAAAAACCGGGCGAATGGAACACCCAGGAAGTCACCGTGAAAGGCCACACCATCAAGGTCGTGCTCAACGGCGAAACCATCCTTGATGCGGACCTGAGCAAGGTGGAGAAATCCATGGTGCCCATTGCCAAGTACAAGGGTCGCCTGCGCACCGAGGGCCACTTTGGCTTCGCCGGACACGGCGCAGCGGTGCAGTTCCGCAATGTGCGCATCAAGCGCCTGAAGTAAGCGCGGGAAGAATCAAACTCACGAACGGCGGCAGTGCGGCTATCCCCCCGCCTGTCGCCGTTCTTGTTTTTTCTGGGCCAACAACTGCTGACAGCCGTTGGCCATGTTCTGGTAAATCATAAACGACTCATCCGCCGCCAGCTTCTCTCTCACCAGCTCACTTAACGCATCCTTGCGCAGCGAGATCAATTCTTTCTCCAATTCATCCACGCACTCCTCATTCTCGCGCAACCGGCCAATGATGCTTTCAATCGCCTGATAATACTTATCAATCCGATCCTTCCGTTTCTGCAGTAACCACTTGCGCACGCCACTCCCCAGACCCCAGAGAAGAATGCAGGCGGACAAAATAAAACCCATGGCCTCCGCGTACTTCACCAGAAAGCCCGGTTCATCACGCCGGAAAAATTGTTCGGCCCCCACGTGAGTGGGAAATTGCAGCCGGGCGGTGGCCTGTGACTCATCCAAGTTACTGAAAGCCGAATGCTTTTGTGACAACACCGCACGATGCTCAAAGATTGTGCGTGTAATTGTCTCGGCCAATTCTTCAGGCAACTCGCGATGACAGGTGAGCACGGCTTTCACGCCCACCGTGGGGATGGGTCGGATGGGATGGCCGGGTTTGCCATCGGCTCCCGGGTAGGCGAGTAACGGCAACGTGTGCGGAGTGACATGCGGATAATGAACACGGAACCCCTCCGCCAACGTTTCGGCCCAAGTGCCGGCATGCGACCAATCCGAATCGGGAGCTGTGACCAGTGGCGTCAATTGCACTTTACCTGATTGCAACGCCTGCGCGCAGGCTGCATTGCCAAGACCGGTCAGAAACAGCAAAGCGTCCACTTCCCCGGCGACCAGTTGCCGCGTGGCCTCGGCCAAGGACAGGTTTTTTAAATTCAATTCGGTTACAGGCAGGCCGAGGTACTGGAAAAGTTCATGAGTGAACTGCTCGGATCCGCTGCCTTTGGGGCCGACTGCAATGGTGTGTTCGGCCAGATCATGCAGGGATTGGATGCCGGCATCGCGGTGGCAAAGGAAGTGCAGTAATTCCGGATGAATGGCGGAGAGACTGCGGGCTTGTGCACCGGCTTGCGTGTCATTTTGCAGCAGCGCCAGATCGGCATTCCGGTTTTGCAGGCGTTGAGCATTGTCCAAACTACCGTCCGTCTCAATTACCTCAATGCGCAAGCGCGGATGGGCGGCTTGGAGTTCCGTGGCCAGATGCTGCGCGAGCTCGTGGTACAATCCTCCGCGCTGACCGGCGGCAAACACCAGCCGTTGTTCCTCAGGCAGCAACCATCGCTGGCCCATAAATCCAACCAGCAATGCGCCCAGAACACCAAAGCCGATTAACCATTTGCGAAGAGATTCGTTTTCCATTAAACGGAATGAAAGGTGCTATTGTTGATTTTGAGGCGCATCGACCGGGACAAACGACTGGACACGGTCTATGTATGGTGTGATGGGGCCCGGGGAGTATCCTTGGCGGCGATCCAAGACCTTGCCACTTGGGTCCAAGAGAATCTGGGTGGGATAGGAGGTCACATTAAAACTCTTTGCCAAGCGGTTGTTCTCAGCTTGATCCTGTGGAGAGATATTTTTCTGCACAGGAAAATCACAGATGTGCATGAGGACGTGATCGCCAACGCGTTGTTGCCATTGGGCGCTTTGCAGGACTTTGTTGTTCAGGCTGATGCAGGAAGGGCACCAATCGGAGCCGGTGAACAGGAGGTACACGATTTTATTTTCCTGCTTCGCCTGCGCCAGTGTGGCGTTGAGGCCACTTAGTACCTGTTTGGTTTGTTTCTTGCCTCCTGTGCCGTGCAGGATGCGCGTGCTAGAATTACCGACACTGACCCCACCACTGGATTGAATGTGCGCCTTGACGACCATGCCGATGTCCGTCAGGTCACTGTCCTTTGACAGTTTTGCACTACCATCGGCGAGGGCGAGTTGCCCCTGGCTTTCAAACAGGCCGGTCATGGCGTTTTCTGGTGGATTACCTTCTTTGTCCACACGTTCATCGGCTCCAACCCAGTGGGCATCGGCCAGATCGCTATGGGATAGGTTTCGTGTGGCTGCTAGCACGGTCATGGGGCGTCCGATGTCGCCGCCTTCACAGAAAACATAGCTGATGGCGTCATTGCGCATGGGACGGCCTTCGCGAGTTTTGTAAGTTTCCCAATCCTGCACGGCGTATTCTGCGGCAGCTTGGCGTTCGGCATCACAGGGCGACCAAAGAATTTTTGGGGTGACAATTTCCCGTTTCACACCGCGGCTGGCAAATATGGACCCGGGATCGAGGGCAAAATTTTTCCCGAAATGTTCAATCTGCCCACTGGGCGTCAGCTGCCAGGGAAGTCGGTCATCGTTATCCTGTGCAAACATAATAAGGCCAGTGCCGATTTGGCGCATGTTCGCCACACACTTGATGCGTTTGGCCTTGGCTAAGGCACGGGAGAGGGTGGGTAACAGCATGCTGGCTAGGATGCCGATAATTGCGATTACCACGAGTAACTCAATCAAGGTAAAAGCTTGGCGGCGCCGCGAATGCGTTTGAACCATACCGGAACCTAAGCCTGTTTGGGCGGCCTCGCAAGTGAATTGCCTTGAATTTCTGGGAGTTATGTATCTAATACGTAAGCTCCATGGCTGAGGTTTTTCCACAATTGTCGCGGCGGCCGCGGCGGCTGCGCCGTAATGCTTCGGTGCGGGCTTTGGTGCAGGAAACGCAGGTGACGGTAGATGATTTTATCTATCCGCTGTTTGTGCGTGAGGGCGAAGGTGCGGGCGAGCCGGTGCCTTCCATGCCGGGGGTGGAGCGGCACAAGATCGAAGGTTTGGTGGCGGAATGCCGGGCGGCTGCTGCGTTGGGTATCAAGGCCGTAGCCTTGTTTCCGGTGACGCCGGTGGAATTGAAGGATGAACGTGGCACCGAAGCGTTGAATCCTGATTGTCTTGTGTTGCGAGCGGTGAAGGCCGTGAAGGCAGCAGTGCCGGACTTGGTGGTGATTACGGATGTGGCGTTGGATCCTTACACGAACACCGGCCATGATGGCGTGCTCAATGCCTCGGGCAATGATGTGGATAATGATACCACGGTGGAGATCCTTGCCAAGATGGCGGTGGTGCAGGCTGATGCCGGAGTGGATTGGGTGGCGCCTTCGGATATGATGGACGGCCGGGTGGGCGCGATTCGTTCAGCATTGGATGCGGCCGGTCACACGCAGGTTGCCATTCTTGCCTACTCGGCCAAGTACGCTTCGGCGTTTTATGGTCCGTTCCGTGATGCGGTTGGTAGCCAGCAAGCCGTTGGAAAAAGTTATTTGGATAAGAAGACTTACCAACTGAATCCGGCCAATCCTCGGGAATCCATAATGGAAGCGGCACTGGATATCGAGGAGGGGGCCGATGTGTTGATGGTCAAACCGGCCGGGGCGTATCTCGATATTTTATGCCAATTGTGGCAGCTGACGGATTTGCCGTTGGCGGCGTATCAGGTGTCCGGCGAATATGCGCAAATCCATGCAGCGGCGGAGAAGGGCTGGCTGGACTACGCGGCGACGCGGGATGAATCGCTGCTGGCGATTAAGCGTGCGGGTGCCAGTTTGATTCTCACTTACTTCGCCAAGGAGATCGCCGAAGAACAGGTCTAGTCTTCGGTCGACGGCGCCTGCTGCATCGTGACGGTGACCGGCGTGCTACAGCTTAGGTTGTACTCTCCCTGTAATTCATAGGCTGCCAAATTCACCGCATCGCGTACGGTCAATAATTGGTGTGGCGAATGCAGCACATATGCCAGCCTCCAGCGCACGGCGTGATCGTCGTTTTCCTTGAGCGCAATACGCGGGGTGTCTTTGGCGGAAAGTCCATCCGTTGCCTGACACGCCCGTTCATAGACTGCCTTCAAGTAGTCTTTTACATGATCGGCTGGCAAATCGTAACCGATTTTGAAATCCACAAAATCGCGAAACACGCCACCGGGGTTTTCCTTGTAGAAATCCACACGGCATTTGAGGAGCGTGGAATTGGGCACTTCGATGTCATGCCCGCGCACCAAATCGCGGATGATGGTTTGCAGTCCGCGAATTTCGAGAATGATACCGAGCATGTCTTCATCGGGAATCGCAATTACATCCCCGCGCTGCATGCGTTCGCCGCTGATTAAGAGAATACCACTGAGAAAATCGCGCAGCCAATAATCCTTGGTGGTGAACACCAATACAGCGAGAAAGCCAACCACTCCGGTGGTTTGTAGGGAACTGGTCAAACCCCAGATATTGATGAGCACCACCAGTGTGCTTAGGAGAATAACGCCGCTAGCTACCAGCTCGAGGGTGCGCGAAGTGGAGGTTTCCACTTTGCGAGTGAATCCCATCACTGTGATTTCGTTGCCATAGCGGGCCAGCAACAACGCCTCGGTCAGGTGCACCAGCAGGTAGGCGATCAGGAGGGCGAGAAAGGTTTGGCTCAGTTGATCCGCGGGAAAGTGGTCGCTGTTCATTATCAGTGACACCACGAACATCACAAAGACGGTGAGGTTGAACCCGTGCAAAATGCGCAGGCGTGCCCGCATTTTGGCTTCGTCCTTGATCTCGCCATAGTGCGACGCAATAGATTTAGAAAATAGAAAAACCAGTGCGTTGACTGCGAAGGTAAAATACTCCAGTGCCGTCAGATGCTGTAGGCGAGGCACGATGATATCATTCCAGAAATCCATAGTAATTTAGCTCAAATAATTACGTAAAAATACTAAGGTGGAATTGGGGTTTTTATAAAACCAAAAACTATTTAAATGACCGTACTTATGCGATCTGGCTCAAAAGCCTCGATTAGTTTATCTACCCTTGCCCTCTCGGCGGCACCGATAGATTTCCCTGTGGTCTTGATGGCAGTATTGAGTTGTTCAACTTCACTATCGCTCAAGGCCCCAGCGCCTTCTCGATTTAAATAAAATTTTGCTAAGCTGTACCAGCGGTAGGCTTCACTTAGATTTTTATCTACGCCGTGACCGTGAAAATAAAGTCCGGCCAAATTTAGTTGAGCTGAGCCAATACCTTTTTCGGCACTCAGTCGGTACCAGTTGGCGGCTTTTTTTAAATTCATTTCTACTCCAGCTCCTTTCTCCAATGCTCGCCCATATGAGAATTGTGCCAGTGCGTGTCCGGCTTCTGCTCCCTTGTGGTACCATTTTGCGGCCTCGAATAAATCACTAGGTTTATTCTCGGTGCCTGATTCGCTGAGAACACCGGCAAAATACATGGCTTCGGGGTGGCCGGGGATGATGATCTTTTCGCCGACCTTAAGGTAGTCAACATCCATTTCGGGATTAAGCGTACTCATATCACGGATCAAAACGTTATATAGGTCAGCAATATCAATGATGGTCTCGGTAGATTTTTGTACCACATGATTAGTAGGGGTGGCTGAAGCGATATACCAAGCCAAAGCATTATCAAGATTCTTGGTCTCCTCTTTGCCTTCCTGAAAAGCTAAGCCTCTTTCAAACTGACTGACACGATTACCCCATTTTGCGGCTGCATCACGGTGGCCCGTGGAATTCGGCTCTTTGCAAGCGACGCATATCAGCAGTAAAATCCATAGTCCCAAGTCTTTTGCCCTCATGGCGTCACCCTAGCTGAAATGACGAGCTGCTTCAAGATTTCCCCATAAGTTTGACTGGCGGACTGGATTGGTTAAATGCGGACCCGTGTTAAGAATCGGATTAATCCTGTTTGGTTTGTGTTGGTGGCTAGGTTGTGTGGATTTTGAGAAACAAACCACGGTGTATCGGCACTACCCCTAGACCGCTATCCCGGTGATCTGGCAACAGTACGAGGTGATGGACCAATATGGTCCGACCGCAGCCCGGTCCGATCTCTTTAGAGCCATGGATGGGGTTTATAAAAAGTAGGGTAAAATTGTAGTAGCCCGTGTGGATAATGCACTCTTGTTCTCAGTTTGTGTGGAGTTAGCATTTGATGACCAAAAGGTTATTCAATGGCAGACTCCTCTTCCTTCCTTTCTCGCGCCGCTGGTACGGTGGTGAACCCGCTCTCTAAGGCCATGGGCTCGATGCGCGAAGTGCTCGAGCATCACACAGGTGAATCGGGCGAACAAAAGCTGTTGGAAAACATGCTGCAATTGTTTGTCATCGTCTTACGGGCGGATGGCGCCATTTCGTCGATGGAACAGCAATCGGTGGCGACTCTGGTGCGCGACACCTACGGCGAAGCCGCCTCCAGTAAGTTGCAGCAAATGCTGACCGTGGAGGACCCTCCCAATCTGGAGTCGGTTTGCGCCGGGCTAAATGTATTGTCTGGCGAGGAAAAGGAAACGTTGCTGCGCGCTTTGTTCATCGCGGCGTTTGCGGACAACGGCTTTGCCCAGGCTGAAGAGGAGTGCCTGTACCAAATCGCCTGTGCCCTAGGGATCTCAGACGAAACCTTTCGCCGTGAAGAAGCGGCCGCGTTGGAGGAGCATAACCGCCGTATGAAACTGGTGCGCAGCAGCACCGGATTGATCGCTTCGGTGGTGGTGATTGGCATCTTCGTGCTCACGGCCACCTTCCTGAAAGCCGTCTTGTTTGGCCTGATCCTCGCCTATTTTTTCCAGCCCCTCCAACAGAGGTATCAGAGCAGCTTTCTTGAGAGTGGTTTGATGGCGAGGCTCATTGATTTGGCCAAGCTGGTGTTTGTGCAGCCTTTTGTGTGGATCATGGGTAAGGTGAGCGGCCTTTTTAGAAAAACGCCCGCGGAACCGGAAGTGCCGGTCAGCGGCGATGCCGTCGTGCAACAGGCAATCAGCAGGTCATGCAATGCCGCCGTGCTCACGGTGTCTGGTGCTCTGGTGTTAATTTTGGTTGGGGTGGTGTTGCTGACGCTGAGCGTGAAGCCCAAAAAGATTGATACAGATAAGGCACGCACGCAAATGGCTGCGGTGGCAGGCAAGGCTGGTTCGTTGCCGTTGGTGGGGGAAGAAGCTAAGAAACTACAGGTCACCTTGAATGATCCTGAGGAATTTGCGGCCCTGCGCGAACGGATTTTTGCCCGCGCTCAAAAAGATGAGGCGACCCAAAAATCCTTGATTGGGGGAGCTTCTAAGGCCCTTGGCGCAGTCGTGGGCGCGCTGAGTGCTGTTGGGACTCTGGCACTGAACACGTTGCTCTCGATCTTCTTCTTCTCGTTCTTCCTCGGCAAACTTGCCGCCTTCCGCCACCGCAACGGAGCGGAGGTCAAGGAAGGCGATTACCTTGTGCAAAGCCTATTTGAAACCTCTTGGCTGCCTACTACCAGCGAAGAGACCTTACAAAGCGCCGCGGAGGTGATCAACGAGGTCTTCTTCAAGCTCAAGACATGGGTGCGCGGTTATATGTGGATTATTATTATCGAGACCGTGATTTATGTGACCGTCTTTCTGTTGCTCGGTGTGCCGTACGCCATTCCGCTAGGAATGCTCGCGGGGCTAACGGTGCTATTGCCGTTCTTGGGACCGATGGTCAGTGTGGTGCTCACAGTGGGTACTTGCGTGGTGACCGGCCATGCCGACCCTACGTTGCTCGTGCTGGTGGGGAGTACCTACGTGATCATGAACATGGTGGTCGAACAACTCTTCCTCTACCCTGCCTTTGTGGGCGAGGCGTTGGGGTTGAATATTCTGGAAACCCTGATTGTAGTGTTGCTGGGCGGGTTGTTTGCCGGCTTGGCGGGAATGATCTTCGCCGTGCCGGTGGCCAGTGTGTTGAAGTTCCTGATCCCGCGCCTCTATCAAAGTATGCGGGCGGGGGATGAACTGGCTCTGCCGGAATCAGGGGGGGCGGCGCCGACCGACTAGCTGGTGACGCGCTCCATTATTTGGCCACCTTGTAGAGCTTGCTGTTACTGCGCACGTACAAGGCGCCGCTACCCACAGCGGGGCTGCCTAGGACTTGTTCGCCGAGATCGAGTTTGCCGGTGATTTCCCCTTCCTCCGCAGTGGTGTCCACGATCTGCATTAGGCCGGCTTCGTTGACAAAATACAGGTAATCGCCGGCGGCCACGGGCGTGGCGCTGAACGGGCCTTTGAGGCGGAGTTGCCAGCCGCGCTCGCCGGTTTTGATGTTGCCGGAGGTCAGCACACCGGCTCTGTTGGTGGTAAAGACCTTGTTGCCTATCACGATCGGACTGGCGGTGCCCGGTTGCAGACGGCCGCTTTGCCAGAGTTGCTTGGGGGTGTTGGCGGCGTCGGCATCATTGAGCTTCAAGGCGGTGATGCCGTGGGAGGGAATGTACAATACGCCGTTCAGTACGGCGCTGGAGGGAATGGTGGAGGCGCCGTCTTCGTAGCTCCAGGCGTTGGAGCCGTCCTCGGTGCGGATGGCGTCGATGCCGGTCTTAGATTGCAGGGCCACGAGGCCGGATTTTAGGAGCACGGGCGAGGTCCAATTGGCGGCCTTGGGGCGATCCAATCGCCAGCGGTTGAGGCCGTTGGTTTTGTTCAGGCCGAGCGTATAGGATTCACTGTCGTTTTCCACCTGTACCACGAGCGTGTCGCCTGTGACGACCGGGGAGCTGCTCATGCCGAGGCTGTTGGAAACATT
>DPAW01000018.1:0-806 GCA_003517285.1 Verrucomicrobiales bacterium | reverse complement strand
GTCGTTGGAGGAAAACACGGCGTAGATGTTTTTGCCGTCACTGCAGGGCGTGGGCGCGGCGACGCTGGTTTTGTCGTGGCACATCGTGCGGCCGGTGGCCCAGAATTGCCGATGCCATGCCACGCTGCCGTCCTTGGCGTTGAGCGCAAGAACGTGCAGGCGCGATTGAGTGGGGCCGCTGCTGCAGGTGACAATGACGTGGTCGCCCAGCACGAGCGCGCCGGAAAGACCGCGGCCAGGCAGGGCGATGGACCACTTGAGGTTGTCGTCCTGCAAGGTGGTGGGGAGGTTTTTATCAGTGGACACCCCGTTGCCGTGCGGGCCACGGAACTGGTTCCAGTCCTCGGAATGAACGGTCAAGCCGAGGGCGAACGTAAGAGCGATGAGGCTGTTTTTCATGGGAATTCTTTTTGATGAGTCGGGTGAGGTTAGTTGCGCGGGCGCCGACCGGGGGTAGGGTTGTTGCCGCTATTGTCGGTGCCGGTTTCGGGCGTGGGCGGCCGGTCGGCGGCTAGTACGGCCGTGCCGGTGGCGTCACAGACGCGTAGTTGGAATTGCCATTGCTTGGTCCAGGATTGTTGTTGCTCGTTTTGGCAAAGCTTCACGAGGAAGGTGTTACGGCCCTTGGTAAGATTGATATCGAGCTGGTATTGGTCGATGCGTATACCGCGATGATATTCGTCGCGGCTGAACACCAACTGGCCGTTGTGCCAGATCTTCCAACCATTTTTGCAGCCCAACCGCAGCTGCGCCGGCCTGGTGCTGGCGGCGGTGTATTCGGTGTAGGCAAAGGCGGTGACTTCCTT
>DPAW01000156.1:3511-4487 GCA_003517285.1 Verrucomicrobiales bacterium | reverse complement strand
TTCAAGCCGCGCTTCAGAGCGACCCAAAAGTGACCGAATTCATGAACGAAAATGGCCGCCCCAAAGAGCAGGAACACGACCGCCGCCACGTAAATTATATTTAGAATATCAGCCATCCCTCAGATGTGGGCGGGAATATGTCAGAAAAGCGGCCCGTTCGCAATGCGCAATCACGCGTCCAAAATCACGTTTTGGGTAGCATTTCGGGCCCAAGAATCGGCCTCAAGAATCTCCTCCAGAGACGGTTGGGCCACGATCTCATGAGCAGCCATCACTGCGGAGACCGATTCAGTGATGCCCATATAGCTTAGCTGACGCTCGCAAAATGCCTCCACCGCCACTTCATTGGCTGCATTGAGGACGGCCGGCAATGTCCCGCCTTCCTCGCCGGCCCGTCGGGCGAGGTCCAGGGCCGGAAAGCGTTCGACATCCGGTTCCTCAAAATCCAACCGGCCAATTTCCACCAAACTCGTTTGCACTCGGTCACTGGCCGCCCGCGCAGGATACGTCAACGCGTATTGGATCGGCAGACACATATCGGGCGTGGAGAGTTGTGCGAGCATCGAGCCGTCGACAAATTCCACCATGGAATGAATCACGCTCTGTGGATGCACAACCACCTTGACGCGCGGCATCTCAATACCGAACAACCACCGGGCCTCAATCATTTCGAGTCCTTTGTTAAACAGCGTGGAGGAATCGATCGTGATCTTGCGTCCCATCTCCCACGAAGGATGCTTGAGCGCCTGCTCGACGGTGATACCCGCAAATTCATCGGCCGGCTTCTCGCGGAACGGACCACCCGATGCCGTCAACCAAATCTGCCGAATGCTATCGACCGGCTTCCCGTCAAGACATTGAAAAATTGCCGAATGCTCACTGTCCACCGCCAACACTTTCACACCGTGCTTGCGGGCCTCAGCCATGACGGTTTCACCGGCCATCACCAGGATTTCTTTTGAGGCAACGGCAATAT
>DPAW01000156.1:0-3133 GCA_003517285.1 Verrucomicrobiales bacterium | reverse complement strand
GCGATCAACACAATATCGGCCTCCGGCAAGGTCGCCAATGCCAACAGACCTTCATCGCCACACTGCACATTTGGTGTACCGTTAAATTCGTTGGCAAATTCCTTGGCCGCCGCTGGATCTAAGACAGACACCATTTGCGGATTGAACTGGGCCACCTGTTCCCGGAGCAAATCTACATTTCGCCCGGCAGCCAGACCGATCAACTCAAGATCATTCGGCAAATCCTCCACCACCTTGCAGGTACTGGTGCCGATTGAACCGGTGCTGCCCAGTAATACGACCTTTTTCATGACGGCAATATGTACTTAAGATACAGGTACATCAGCGGCGCATTGAACAGCAGGCTGTCGAGGATGTCCAGAATACCGCCCACACTCGGAAAGAAACCACCTGAATCTTTCATCCCAGCTTCACGTTTAAAAAGCGATTCCACCAAATCCCCCAAGACTGATCCCACACCTAGCACCACACCCAGACCAAGCGCATGTGCTAAGGGGACGTTTTTGAATGGGTTATCAGCGAAATGAACAAACAACCAAGCGGCCACCACTGAAAAGACAATGCCCCCGGCAAACCCTTCCCAAGTTTTCCCTGGACTCACTCGCGGGATCATTTTGGTACGCCCGATCAATTGCCCTGTGCAGTAGGCCCCTGTGTCGCTCATTTTGCTGACCACGATAAAAAACATTAGCCACCAGTGACCTTCCAAATCAGGGAAATACCTGATCTTTTGCAACACATTCAACAGCAACGCCACATAGACGATACCAAACAAGGTCACAGCCAATGGCGCGAGGCTACTCTTATCTTCATCCGTATACCGTCGAATTTGCGCAAACCCCAATACCGGCATCGTGCACAATAGGATTGCGATTTCAATATCCAAGGCCAGGTCAGGATCTTTCTGAATGCCCAGAGCCCAAAACGCCGATCCGATTAAGGCCACCCCAATGGTAATACCCAATTCACGAAACGGCTTGAGGTCACGCTTCACAGCCATGCCGTAGAGTTCCGTCAACGCCAGAACCCCAAACAAGGTGATGATGCCGCCAAAGGCAATGAGCGATAGTCGTTGGTTCGAACTGAAAAGAGCAACCATCAGCACGCCGTACAGAAAAGTGGCGCTCCCCAATCGTTGCACAAACACTTTCCCTTTGCTCGGCTTGGCTTCCTCCAAATCGGCCATGAAGTTTTGACGTTACGGGCCGACTTTGTGCAGGTCGAGCCCAAGCGGTGAAAGTTGTCTACAGTTTCCCGAAACGCCGGTGGCGTTTGGCAAATTCCTCCAAGGCAATATAAAACGCCACCTTACGAAACTCGGGCCAGAGCGTCTCGGTCACCACCATCTCCGCGTATGATACCTGCCACAGCAGAAAATTGCTCAATCGCATTTCACCGCTGGTTCGAATCAAAAGATCTGGGTCGGGAATCTGGCTAGTGTATAGGTGCATGCCGAACAATGTCTCCGTGACCTCTTCCGGCACCAGATCGCCGGACTGCACTTTTTCGGCGATGGCCCGCGATGCGTCCACAATCTCCGCACGCGCACCGTAGCTCAGAGCAAGCACCAGTGTCAGCCCGGTGTTCTTGGAAAGTTGTTGCCGGGATTTTTCCAGTTGTTTTTGAACCAACTCCGGCAATCGATGAATCTGGCCGATTACCTCCAGCCGCACATTGTTTCGGTCCAGTTCAGGTGACTCCTTTTTGAGGTAGTACGCCAAGTATTTCATGATCGCGTCCACCTCGGTTTTGGGGCGATTCCAGTTTTCGACAGAAAAAGTATAGAGGGTCAGATAGCGAATCCCGGCTTCCGAGGCGGCCTTAATAATTGCGCGGGCCGATTCAGCACCACGCCGGTGCCCTTCAATGCGCGGCAGCCCGCGTTCCTTGGCCCAGCGCCCATTGCCATCCATAATCACCGCCACATGAAGTGGCAGCAATTCCTGCGCGGCGGCGCTTAGCTTGGCCGCGCGTGCGCTCATACGAAAATGGTCTGGTTGCGAGCCGGCCCGATAGAGGCGATCAGGATCTTGGCGTCGATCATTTTTGCGATCGCCTGAAGATAGCGGCGCGCTTTGGGCGGCAGATCCTTCCAGGTCTTGGCCTTGGTCGTATCCGTCTGCCAACCAGGGAATGTTTCATAAACCGGCTTCACCTGTTCGATATCCTCGGAAATGGTCGGCACATAATCGATTGTCTTACCACGCAGTTTATAGGCCGTGCATACGCAAATTTCGGACAACTTATCCAAGCCGTCGATGTTGGTAATTGCCAATTGATCAATGCCGTTCACCTGCGCGGCCTGACGCGTTGCCACGGCATCAAACCACCCACAACGCCGCGGGCGACCGGTGGTGGCACCGAACTCACGACCCATGTTGTGCAACATTTCGCCGATATTATCATCTTCCGTTGGGAATGGACCACCGCCCACGCGCGTGGTGTATGCCTTAATCACGCCCAATACATGATCCACCTTGTTCGGCGGCATGCCAGATCCAGTGCAAGCGCCACCCGAGGTCGTGTTGGAGGAGGTCACAAACGGATACGTCCCTTGGTCGATGTCCAGATAGGTTCCTTGAGCGCCCTCAAAGAGCACCTCTTTCTTCGCTACCAAGGCATCGTGCAGCATCTTGGTGGTGTTCGCCACAAACGGCTTCAGTCGTCGCGCCGCCTTGCTGTATTCCTCATAAACCGCCTTGAAGGACACCGCCTTACCGCCGAAGGCTTTGATCAGGCGATTCGCCTCGCGTACGCGTGTTCGCAAGCGGGCTTCGAGATTCTTAGTGTCCACCAGATCAGCCATGCGTAACCCGGTGCGGGCAATCTTATCGCCGTAAGCCGGCCCGATACCGCGCAGGGTCGTGCCAATCTTGTTTTTGCCCTTGCCCCGTTCGGCACAGGCTTCCAGCTCGCGATGGTACGGCATCACGAGATGCGCCTTGTCGCTGATGTACAGCCGCCCCTTGACGTTTACCTTCTTTTGCTTGAGCCCATCCAGCTCGCCCACGAGCGAGGTGGGATTAATCACCACCCCGTTCCCAATTAGGCACACCTTACCGCGGCGCAAAATGCCCGAGGGGATGAGATGCAAAATATATTCCTTAGCCCCCACGCGAACGGTGTGGCCGGC
>DPAW01000268.1:5336-13705 GCA_003517285.1 Verrucomicrobiales bacterium | reverse complement strand
GGCTGGCTGATTGTTGGCCAACCCAAAGTCATCCGCCATTCAGCAATCGGGCCGCAGCCTGAAACCCAACCCAAAGCGCTCGATCCATTTTCTGCCCCCGCCAGTGAATGACGCGGCCGCCAATTGGACCCCGGATTCCTGGCGCGACAAGCCGATTGTGCAGCAGCCCAAGTACGCTGATGCGGTGGCGCTGAACACCGCGCTCGATGCCGTGCGCTCGATGCCGCCGTTGGTGAATCACGGGGAAGTCGAGGCCTTACGAGCGCACCTAGCGAAGGCCGCGCGAGGCGAGGCGTTTCTCCTGCAGGGCGGCGATTGCGCGGAACGCTTTGCCGATTGCCGTAAGGCGGCCATCGAGGCGAAGCTTAAGATTCTATTGCAAATGTCGCTCGTGCTCACGTGGGGCGCGCGCATCCCGGTGATCCGCGTCGGCCGAATGGCCGGCCAATACGCCAAACCACGCAGCAGCGATACAGAAACCGTAGTTGGCCAAGAATTACTAAGTTATCGTGGCGATATCGTTAATGGGATTCAAAAAAGCGCGAGGGATGCGGACCCTTCGCGTTTAATCACCGCATATCATCATTCCGCCGCCACGCTGAATTATGCCCGAGCGCTGGTGGATGGGGGTTTCGCGGATCTGCATCATCCGCAGCATTGGGATCTTGGCTTTGTGCGCAGCAGCGCCAATCGTGCTGCCTACGAGGACATCGTGGATCGTATTCGCGATGCCATCGATTTCGTGGAATCCACCGGCGTCCGCGGTACGGCCGCGCTAAAGACCGTGGAGCTGTTCTGCTCACACGAAGGGCTGCTGCTCGATTACGAGGCCGCCTTAACCGAGCCGGTGGGCGAGCGTTGGTATAATCTTGGCGCGCATTTTTTGTGGATTGGCGACCGGACCCGCCAGCTGGATGGGGCGCATGTGGAGTACTTTCGCGGGCTGGAAAACCCAGTCGGGATCAAGGCCGGCCCGAGCATGGCACCGGCGGATTTGGTGGAGTTGATTACGGCTCTCGAGCCAGCTAATCGCCCCGGACGCATTACGGTCATCACACGACTGGGCGCGGGCCGCATCGCCGAGGCGTTGCCGCCATTGGTGCAGGCCGTGCAGGCTGCCGGACGCACCATCACATGGGTGTGCGATCCCATGCACGGCAATACGGTGAGCACGGATACGGGCTTGAAGACGCGTGATTATGATGCAGTGCTCGCCGAACTGGAGGGCGCGTTTGCCGCGCACGAAGCGACCGGCAGCCGATTGGGTGGCGTGCATTTTGAACTCACCGGCGAGGACGTCACCGAATGCACGGGCGGACCGCAGGAACTTTCCGTAGCGGATCTCTCGCGCAGTTACGAAACCTACTGCGATCCGCGCCTGAATTACGCCCAAAGCCTCGAGCTCGCCTTGCGCATTTCCCAGCGTTTACAAGGGCTCCGGTTGGCGGCATCCTGAGGCCATGAAACGCGCCGCGCTCATCGGCATCATCAGTCTCGCCGGCCTGCTCAGCCTCTGGCTGCTGCTTGCGTGGCTGGGCAAGACCGAGAGCAATTACCGGCAACCCCGGCCCGGCATGCGTTTTGAAAACAAGGGAGATAAAGCCTCAGCTCCCGAGACAATCGTCGTGTATCAACCTCGCCATTTTGCCGATGGCGAGGTGGGGCATTATCAGGTGCGTATGGAGAAAGGCCTTCTTAAAATGCCGGCCGGCAAGGTAACATTTGCCGCGCAACAGATTGATCACAACGGCACAAAGGCCTGGCAGTTCACTCTCAATGGCGGCGCGCTCGGCGGGCTGGTGCAGTACGATGCCCGCTCGATTGTGAACGCGCAGTTCACCCACTCGCTCGAATATCACACCGTGCAAAAGGATTTGGCCTCGCGCAATGTGGCGCTGCAGTTTGATCCGCAACAACGACGTTGCCGTCGTCAGCTCAACGGCAACCCGGATGGCGTAGTGGATACCGAACCGAGCACCTTTGACCCGCTCAGCATTATCTTTAAATTTCGCGAACTGGACCTCGCCCGCCCAGGTGAATTCGACAGTGCCGTGTGCGACGGCAAGGCGACGTTTCAATCCAAGGTGACGGTCGTCGGGCAGGAAGAAATCCAGATCGGCGATAAGAATTATAAAACTATTTTGGTGGAGCCAGACCTCGGCCAGTTACGCGGCGTGTTCCAAAAAGATCCCGACGCCAAGTTGCAGATATGGCTCAGTGCCGATTCCCATCGGGCCGTCCTACGCATCCGCACCAAAGTCAAACATGGTACCTTCATCGCCGACCTGGCCGATTACCAACGCCCGGAGTAAGGCACTCAGGCCTAGCGGCCCATCAGGCCACCAAGACCGCCAAGGTCACCGCCGCCCATTTTGGCCATCATCTTTTGCATCTTGCCCATCTTCTTCATCATCTGCTGCATCTGGAAAAATTTGTTGAGCATACTATTTAATTCGGCTACTTTTACACCAGTTCCGGCAGCAATGCGGCGCCGGCGGCTGGCATTGAGGATGTTGGGCTGCCTCCGTTCCTTGGGGGTCATGGCGCAGATCAGGGCCTCCATGCGTCGCAGCTCGGCTTGGCCTTTGTCGAGATCGGCATCCTTTAGAGCAGCATCTCCGCCAGGGAGCATGCCCACGATGTTCTCGAGGGGGCCAAGCTTTTTCATGGCGCGCATTTGCTCGAGAAAATCTTCCAGCGAAAATTCGCCTTTGCGCAGCTTCTCCTCCATGCGCGCGGCTTCGTCCTCCTCGATGGCTTCAGCGGCTTTTTCCACGAGGCTGACCACGTCGCCCATGCCAAGGATGCGGCCGGCCATGCGTTCGGGATGGAACGCCTCAAACTCATCCAGCTTCTCGCCCACACCAACAAATTTAATGGGCCGCCCGGTCACACTCTTGAGCGAGAGCGCCGCACCGCCGCGGGCGTCGCCATCGAGCTTGGTTAGAATGGAACCGGTGATGCCCAGCGCCCCATCGAAGTGCGTGGCCACACTCACCGCTTCCTGGCCGGTGGCGGCATCAAGCACGAGCAGAATTTCCTGCGGCTTGATCAAGCCCTTGAGATCGACCAACTCTTGCACGAGGTCCTCATCGATCTGCAGGCGGCCCGCGGTATCAAAGATCAACACATTGCAGGCCTGCGCGCGGGCTTCCTCCATGGCGGCGCGGGCGATCTTCTGCACATCTTTCTCACCCTTAAGCGCGAGCACGGGTACATCAACCTGTTGGCCGAGTGTCTCCAGCTGATCCATCGCCGCCGGCCGATACACATCCGCCGCGACGAGCAGCGGTTGGCGGCCCTGTTTCTTAATCAGCTTGGCGAGCTTGCCGCTGGAGGTGGTTTTACCCGCACCGTGCAAGCCAACCATCATGATGCAGGTGGGATTGCCGCCAGTCTCGAGCTTGGCGTTGGTATCGCCGAGCAACGTGACTAGTTCATCGTTAATGATCTTCACGATCTGTTGACCCGGCTGAACGCTGGTCAACACCTCTTCGCCGAGGGATTTCTCCTTCACGCGAGCCAGGAATTCCTTAGCCACCTTGAAGTTGACGTCCGCCTCCAACAACGCCATGCGCACCTCGCGCAGGGCCTCGGAGATGTTGTCCTCCGAAATCTTGCCCAGCCCGCGCAGGTTCTTAAACGCACCCTGAAGTTTGCTGCTCAGCGAATCAAACATGGGCGGGCAAGGTAGGCCGAGGCGGCGGCAATGGCAAGCGAGCCGATACGCCGGGCCGGCAGTGGATTTTCAAGGTTGTCACAATCGGGCGATTCGTCTAGGTTCGCCGCCCCTGTGAGTGGGAGGATACCGAAGCGGTCAAACGGGACTGACTGTAAATCAGTTGGCTATGCCTTCACAGGTTCGAATCCTGTTCCTCCCACCATTTTTCTTTTACCCTCCCCCCATGGGCGATGCGCCGCGAGAACGGGTTTTTGTCTACGGTACCTTGAAACGGGGTTTTTGTAATCACACCCTGCTGGACGAAGCGGAATTTATTGGGGAAGCGACGACCGAGGACCAGTTTGGCTTTTATCTCGGAGCCGATGATTATGCGCCCGAGGTGGAGGAAATTCCTTATCTATACCGGCACCCCAGAGTCACTGATGAGGCGATGTCGGTTCATGGCGAGGTTTGGGAAATCTCACCGACCATGCTGCGGCAGCTCGACCGGCTCGAGGGACATCCGGACTGGTACCGACGCGAAAGCATCCAGGTGCAAATTAATTCAGAAGCCCCCATGGAGGTCCAGGCTTATCTCAGGCCCGGCTCGCCGCCGGACGCTTACCGGCCAATTGAGGGCGGATGTTTCTAGCTTTTTCCTGTGCAGCCGCGAGACCGCTGCCTATGGTTGGGCGGAGGTTTTATGCCTGATCAATCCGATCAACCGGAAACACCGCCGGATCCCTTGCTCGAAGCTGTTACCGCCCATAACGGCAAGGTCTATTGGGCGATAAAGTCCATTGCCCGCCGCGTGGAGACCAATACCAGCGGCGAGATCACGCTGTTGTTCATCAAGTACACGGTGAAGGTGGGCAATGACGGCTTCAAGGAAATCGGCAAATTGACGCATTTGGAAAGCCTAGATGCCACCGACTGCGCGATCACCAACGCCGGTGCCCCCAGCCTCGTGGGTCTCCAGCATTTACGGGAACTGATTCTCGATATCACCGAGCTGGGCGATGATGCCCTCGCCTGTATTTCCAAGCTGCATTCCCTGAAGCGCTTGTCCCTATCGGCCACGCGCGTGGGGGATTTGGGGCTGAGAGAAATTGCCAAGTTACGCGGACTCGAGTCCCTGAATCTTTCCAGCACCAATATCACCCATGTGGGACTGGAGTACCTGAAGCCACTGGCGCATCTCACTAATTTGGATCTGGGCGAAAACGGCATTCGCGATGATGGCATCATCCATTTGGCTGCGTTTCAAAAACTGCAGAGCCTGACCCTGAATTACAACCGGCTCACCGATGCTTCCGCTGAATGGCTCAAGGGCTTCAAGCACCTGAAATTTCTCAACCTCAAAGGCAATATCATCTCAGATGACGTCAAGGCCAAGCTAATCGAAGCCATGCCTTACACCACGGTAAACACATAACCCGCTGAGAATAACCCGCCATTGCCGCCTACGCCCTGCTCCGTATCTTTTGGTTCAACGCTTATGGTGAAAGTCTGCCAACATATTGCGGCCGCCCCGGCATTCCAGAACTTCATACTCGGGATCATCCTGCTCGCCGGCGTGGTGGTGGGCATGCAAACCTATAAGGATTTCGAGGCCGAACATCACAATCTCCTAACCCTGCTGGACCGCATCATCCTCGGCATATTCGTTCTGGAAGTGGTCATCAAAATAATCGCCGAAGGCAAAACCCCATGGAATTACTTCAAGGATCCATGGAACATCTTTGATTTTTCCATCGTCGCTATCTGCCTATTGCCGATCCAAAACAGCCAATTTGTCGCCGTCCTTCGCCTAGCCCGCGTCCTGCGCGTTCTCAAACTGGTCTCCGCCGTCCCACGACTCCAAGTCCTGGTCAATGCCGTACTCAAAAGCATCCCATCCATTGGATACGTGTTTTTACTCGGATTACTCCACTTTTACATCTACGGATGCATGGCAACGTTTCTCTTTAGCGATAACGATCCGTTACATTTCAGGAATTTACAAACATCAATGCTGTCTTTATTTCGAGCAGTAACGTTAGAGGACTGGACGGATTTGATGTACATCAACATGTACGGCAGCGCCAATTATGGCTATGACGCCACCACCTATGCAGCCCTCGAACAGCTCGGAATTGCCAGGAATGAGATCAGATCAACCGCCCATCCTGTACTCGCCAGTGTCTTCTTTGTGAGCTTCATCCTCACGGGAGCCATGATTGTCCTGAACCTCTTTGTCGGCGTCATGCTCACCGGCATGGATGATGCCCGAAAAGAAACCGAACTCGCCGAAGCCGCCAAGAGAAAAGCCTCCGTGGATACAGACATCAAACAAGAACTCATTCAGATGGAAAAACAACTCCAAGAAATGAGCCAAAAACTAAGCCAGAATCTGTTGATATTGAGTCGGAAAGCTGAAGAAAACTCAGAAAAAATCAACACAATGCTGAGTAAAGACGATAAATAACGTTACAGTTCTCACAAATCTCCACAACATGTGCTGTGCGGCCCCTTTTCAACTTCCCCACCCTCGACCGCGCTCTTTGGGCCCCGTTTCATTTGCACCATAATAAGACTAACATCCGAGGGCGAAATCCCAGAAATGCGTGAAGCCTGCCCCAAAGTCGCTGGTCGATGATCCGCAAGTTTCTGTCGGGATTCATTTCTCAACCCGGAGATGTTTTCGTACTCCAGCCAATCCGGAATTTGCTTATCCTCCATCTGCCGGAAACGCGCCACCTCGTCTTCCTGCCTATCGATATAACCTGAATATTTAACAGTGATCTCCACCTGCTGCTTCACCGGCGCCGGCAGATCAACCCTGGCTTGGGGCAGCTTTTCATAACTCATTTCATTACGCTTAAGCAATTGCTCCAAAGACACTGCGCCATCAAAGGTCTTTTTAAGACGTTCGATTTCTCTGTTTATTGATTGCTTTTTAATGCCAAAACTGGTATAGTTGCGTTTTTTTACGGTCCCTATATCGTTACCGATTTCAGTTAATCTTAAATCTGCGTTATCTTGCCGGAGCAACAATCGGTACTCAGCGCGGCTGGTAAACATCCGATATGGCTCGCTCGTGCCCTTGGTGATCAGATCATCGATTAGCACCCCGATGTATGCCTGATCGCGCCGAAGCACCACCGGCTCCTTACCCTGAACGCGTCGAGCTGCATTGATCCCGGCCACCAAGCCCTGAGCACCAGCTTCTTCGTATCCAGAAGTGCCGTTTATCTGGCCGCCCAAGAAAAGGTTCAGGCACGGCTTCGTTTCCAGGGATGGATGCAGCTGACGCGGCGGCGAATAATCATATTCCACCGCATACGCCGGCCGGAGGATTTCGGCATTTTCACAACCCCGAATTGTCCGCACCATTTCATATTGCACATCAAAAGGAAGACAGGTGGAAAAGCCGTTTATGTACAACTCATCGGTCGCAATGCCTTCCGGCTCAATGAAGATCTGATGGGTTGGCTTATCCGCAAACCGCACGATCTTATCTTCAATTGAAGGGCAATACCGTGGTCCAACTCCCTCAATTTGGCCCGAATACATCGGTGATTTATGTAGATTTTCCCGGATTATTTCGGCGGTTTTTTCGTTGGTTTCACTCATCCAACAATGCAATTGGCCATTTAATCGATCCAACACAGAACCCGGGGGGTATTTGCCTTCCGAATGCCCAATATCCTCCTGATTCACTCCGGAATGTTCCACGTGGAACAGATCATCCTGCCAAAATGAAAAGTAAGGCACGGGCTCATCCCCAGGCTGTTCTTCCAGTCGCGTGAAATCAATCGAACGCTTAAGCAGCCGTGGCGGTGTACCAGTTTTGAGCCGCCCCAATTCAAGGCCTACCTCTTGAAGTGCGGCGGATAATCCGGTGGCCGCCGCTTCGCCTGACCGCCCTCCTTTCTGCTGAGCATCTCCCACATGCATGAGGCCTCGCAAAAATGTGCCGGTCGTGATCACCACTGTTTGAGCATGATATTCCACGCCCATAACCGTCCGCACCCCATAGACTTCACGATCCCGATGGAGGAACGAATCGGCCTGACCTTGTTGAATAGTCAAATTCGATTCACGCTCACAAACCCATTTCATGCGAAATTGATACGCTTTTTTGTCGCACTGAGCCCGTGGCGCCCAAACAGCCGGCCCTTTGCCGGTATTTAACATCCGAAATTGCAGGCCCGTCATATCCGTACATCGGCCCATTTCACCGCCTAAAGCGTCAATTTCCCGAGCTAAATGGCCCTTTGCCAAGCCTCCAATTGCTGGATTACAGCTCATTTGCCCAATGGTATCCACGTTAGTGGTGAGCATAAGCACCTCACAGCCCATTCGAGCTGCCGCCAATGCCGCCTCCACGCCCGCGTGCCCAGCGCCCACGACGATGACGTCGAAGTCTTTAGGATATCGGAAGCTCATCAGAGGATCTCTCGGGAAAAGTATACTGAACCTCAAACGGCCCTTCCCCGGGCAATTTTGCTAACCGTCCATTGGCACACAGGTGCTCGCAGATCTTATAAATTGTCTCAATATCATCCACCGCCTGCATTTCCATCGCCAAATCATCAACCTTCATAGGATGCCCGTCGCGGCGCATCAGACACTCAAAAAGCTCCAATTCCAGTTCAATCACACGCTCTGCCGCCTTTTTCCCTGCCTCAACCCCCGGCTGGTGATAGGCATTTATATTAACCAA
>DPAW01000268.1:0-4931 GCA_003517285.1 Verrucomicrobiales bacterium | reverse complement strand
ATCGACTCCCGACCACTTTCGTAAAGCGCCTTTCGTGTGCCCTGAAAGAACCCGCTCAAATAATCGCCCGCCGTTACACCCTCTTGTTCCACGTGGAACAATTCGCCCGAGCGCTCTTTTAGCACCTCGATAAACGTGGCAAAGAAATTTGGCACTCCATCGCGCAGTTGCTGAATATAAGCATGCTGATCGGTGGACCCCTTGTTACCATACACGGCAATTCCCTGTTGAACCGCATTCCCACCCAAGTCTTTACCCTTACCCAACGACTCCATGATGAGTTGCTGAAGATAACGAGAAAAAAGCTCTAAACGATCTTTATAAGGCAAAATAACCATATCTTTCTCACCTTTACCGTTACAGCAATGCATCCATGCTAATGCCAGGCGAGCAGCCGGATTTGCCTCCGCATCCGCCTGGCGAGTTAATTCGTCGCAGGCGGCCGCCCCGGCCAGCAATTGGTCGATATCCAAACCTTGCAGCGCGGCCGGCAACAATCCCACCGCCGAAGTTTCACTGGTACGGCCACCAACCCAATCCCACATTGGAAAACGTTTCAGCCAGCCCTCACTCTCTGCAACTTGATCCAAAGCCGAACCCTCCCCCGTCACCGCACAGGCGTGTTCACCAAAGTTTAGGCCAGCGCGCTCATAGGCAACCTTCGCCTCCAACATTCCATTGCGCGTTTCTTTGGTTCCTCCAGATTTTGAAATGACGATACAAAGCGTTTTATCGAGATTTGACCCAACATTATCCATTACTTTATCGATACCGTCAGGGTCAGTATTGTCAAAAAACCACATTTTCATGCGATCTTTTTTTGGCTTGCCCAGTGCGTGTGAGACAAATTGCGGGCCCAAGGCAGATCCACCGATTCCGATGACGATGACATTTTCAAACAAGCCATCCACCCCAGAAACCTCCCCAGAATGAATGGCCGCAGCAAAAGCCTTCACATTTTCGATTGTCGAAGTGATTTGCTGGCTGATCTCGGCGGATGGTGCCAGCTCCGGTTTCCGCAACCAATAATGGCCGACCATTCGATTTTCATCCGGATTCGCAATGGCACCTTGTTCTAGCTTGGCCATTGTGCCGAAGGCTTTATTGATGCTCTCGGCTTTCTGCTCAAAAAAATCGTCGGCAAAATCAACCCGGCTTAAATCCAGGCTCAAGCCTATCTCGTCATGAAACGTGGTGCGCTCCTTGTAGCGCTGCCATAGTTTTAGTGCGTCTGTTTCCATGGGGAGCGCGGAGCATAGACGGTAATGGCTTGGTATTCAACATTGACCCACGGCAGTGCATGGATTAACAAAACGCCGTGCGTAACGGACTAAACCTTCCACTACAGCGGGCGCTGCTTCTTGGCAGCCGGGCGGTTGGGGTTTAGCCGGATGACAATTTCCGAAGCCCCATCGCCAAGCTGGCGGTGGGGTTCTTTTTTTGGTAAACAACCTGCTGCGAAAGAAATAGAATGAGCAAAAATCGAGTCCTGATCTTCGACACCACTCTCCGTGACGGCGAGCAATGCCCCGGTGCGTCCATGAACCTCCGCGAAAAACTCGCGGTGGCGCAGCAGCTGGGAGCCCTCAAGGTGGATGTCATCGAGGCTGGCTTCCCGGTGATCAGCGAGGGCGATTTTACGGCCGTGCAAACCATCGCCAAACAAGTGAAAGGCCCCCAGATCGCCGGCCTGGCGCGGTGCGTGCCCAAGGATATTGACGCCGCCGGCGCCGCCGTAAAACCCGCCGGCAAGCGCGGGCGCATCCATGTGTTTCTCGCCACGTCCAAGATCCATCGAGAGCACAAGCTGGGCAAGGCCCAGGACGAAATTCTCCGTCTGGCCGTGGAGAGCGTGAAGCGCGCCCGTAAATATGTTAAAAATGTAGAATTTTCACCTGAAGATGGTTCTCGGACGGAGCCGGATTTTCTCGTGGAAATTTGCAAGGCCGTCGTGGCGGCTGGCGCCACCACGGTGAATATCCCCGATACGGTGGGCTGGGCGGTGCCCGATGAATTCGGCCAGCTCATTGCGCATTTGCACGACAACGTGGAGGAATTCCAAACCGGCAAAGCCGTCATTAGCGTGCACTGCCATAATGACTTGGGCTTGGCCGTCGCCAACTCATTGGCCGCCGTGCAAGCCGGAGCCCGTCAGGTGGAATGCACCGTGAACGGCATTGGCGAACGCGCCGGCAACGCAGCCATGGAAGAGGTGGTGATGGCGCTCAAGACACGCAAGAGTTTCTATCGCGGCTTCAGCATGGGCGTGGAAACGAAGGAGATTGTAAAGGCCTCTAAGCTGGTCGCGCGCATGAGTGGTTTAAGCGTGCAGCGTAGTAAGGCGATTGTGGGCGAGAATGCGTTTGCACATTCCAGCGGCATTCATCAGGACGGGATCCTGAAGAAGCGAGAGACGTACGAGATCATGAACCCCAAGCATGTGGGCTGGGGCAAAACCGAACTGCCACTCACCAAGCACAGCGGCCGAGCGGCGGTGGCAGCTCGCTTAAAACATCTCGGCTTCAAAATGGACGCCGCCGAAGTGGGGTCGATCTTTGATAAGTTTAAAGAGATCGGAGACAAGAAGAAGTTTGTTTATGATGACGACTTGGCCGCGCTGGTGGAGGGCCACATCACCACCGTGCCGGAAACGTGGTCGCTCGATTATTTAAGTGTCAGCACCGGCAACCAAACCGTACCCACCGCCACAGTACGTTTGACGCGTAAGAACGGCCGTCAAACGGAGGTGCAGCAGGATGCCAATATCGGCGACGGCCCTGTAGATGCCTCGTTGAAGGCGATTGATCGCATCACAACCACGAAAGGTAAGTTGATGGATTACAACATCCGAGCCGTATCTCAAGGGAAGGACGCCTTGGGCGAGGTGACCGTGAAGGTCGATTTCGGCGGCGACACCGAATGGGTTGCCGGCCGAGGCGCCAGCACGGATATCATTGAGGCCAGTGCCCGGGCTTATCTTAATGCGGTGAACCGGCGCCTGAACAACGGGCGTAAATCCCGACGACGCAAACCTCGCCAGCCCTAAGTGCATGCGCGGATTTCCACTCATTTTGCTGCTAAATTTCTGGCTGTCAGCTGACGCCCTGGCAGCAGAAATCGAGTTCAAGCGCGTGTGGTCCTTATATGATATCAAAGGCCGCACGTACGCGGAGTTGCGCCGGCAACTAAATGAAGTGGGACCGGTGAATCCTGACACTCGCAAGCGGTTTGATGCCCGCACTGATTGGAATCTGAGCTGGGATTATCAGTATTCCAAGGGTGATGGGAAATATCGGCTCACCGAACACACCGTAAAAGTCACTGCTACGATTCATTTTCCAAAATGGGTAGATATCGAGCAAGGCAACCCATTAGCGCGCCGACTCTGGATCGTTTACCTGAACAATCTCAAACGCCATGAGGAAGGCCACGTGGAATTAGCCAAGCGCGCTGGGCAAACACTCAACACCCGTTTAGACCAGCTTGGCGCGTTTAACTCCAAGATCGAAATTGAGGAGGCCATTAAGAAAAAGGCCAAAGAGGTCGTCATCATACACAAAGCCTTGCACCAGGACTACGACCGGCGCACCAATCACGGAAAATCGCAGGGCGCGCGGTTCCCCTAGTTTCTTCAATCGGCTGCTTGCGCCGCTTCCAACGCACGACTACCGTGACCGCATGAAGGTCCATTTGCTTCCCTTTATCGCGGCTCTCTGGATGACCGCGACCTGGCCGCTGTCCTTATCGGGCGCCGAATTATCCTGGTGGAAGGGCAACCTCCACACGCACACCATGTGGAGCGATGGCGACGATTATCCGGAGCAAATCGCCAAGTGGTACAAGGATCAGGGGTACCATTTTCTGGCACTATCCGATCACAATACATTGCAGGTTGGCGAACGCTGGGTTGATGTCATGAAAAGTAGAGGCGGGCCACCCGCGCTCCAGAAGTACATAGCTGCGTGGGGGGAAGACTGGGTGCAACAGCGAGAGGAGGGTGGCCGTCAACAGGTCCGCTTACGAACTCTAGAAGAATTTCGCAAACGCTTGGAGGAGCCCAATCGGTTTCTCTTGATCCAATCCGAGGAAGTTACCGACCGCTGGAAGACCGCGCCCGTACACATGAACGCCACTAACCTGCGCCACAAGATTACGCCGCAGGGGGGCGACAACGTGTACGATGTCATGCAACGGAACATGAATGCCCTGCTGGCCCAGCGGAAAGCCACCGGGCAGCCGATGTTTCTGCACCTGAACCATCCCAACTTCGGCTGGGGCGTCACCGCCGAGGAGCTCATGCGCGTGAAGGGCGAGCGCTTTTTCGAGGTGTACAACGGCCATCCTTCCGTGCGCGACTTGGGAGATGCGACCCACGCCAGCACCGAGCGCATGTGGGACATAATCAACACCCGCCGGCTGACCGAATTGAAGCTCGGCCTGCTCTATGGCCTGGCCACCGACGACGCCCACAATTACCACGGCATGGCGGCCAACCGCAGTAACACCGGCCGCGGCTGGGTGATGGTGCGTGCCGCCAAACTCGATGCAGCCTCGCTGGTCTTAGCGATGGAAAAGGGTGATTTTTATTCCAGCACAGGCGTAACCCTAAGTTTCTTGAAACAGTCGTCCACGGAAATCGACCTGACCATTCAGGCCGAAGAGGGTGTGCAGTATACCACGCAGTTCATCGGCACGCGCCGGGGATACGATGCCGCCCACAAACCGATCACCTTGGCCAACGGCACCAAACTGCGCGTCACGCATCGGTACAGTGCGGAAGTTGGCCAGGTGCTAGCCTCCGTGAATGGGCCGCGTGCGCGGTATGCGTTGCAAGGCGATGAGATTTACGTGCGCGCGAAAATCGTTTCCTCAAAACCTCAGAAGAACGGCACTACGCCCAACGCCCGGGAGAGCGCGTGGCTGCAGCCGGT
>DPAW01000046.1:748-3010 GCA_003517285.1 Verrucomicrobiales bacterium | reverse complement strand
GCTCCAAAGACTGCATCCATTGTCTGGGATAATTCACAGTATGCCTGGAGCGATTCAGATTGGCTGCAGCGTCGAGCTCAGCAAGATCCTCGAAAACTACCAATGAGTGTATACGAATTGCACCTAGGTTCTTGGAGGAAAAAGAAAAGAGGCGAATCTTTTAGTTATAAAAAGCTTGCGGGAAAGCTCGTGGATTATGTTCGAAAGATGGGTTTTACGCACGTGGAATTTCTTCCAGTGGCTGAGCATGCGTATTATCCCTCGTGGGGGTATCAGGTTACAGGTTTCTATGCGCCCAGCAGTCGCTATGGTGCGCCTGAAAAATTCCAGACACTTATCAACACGCTGCACGATGCCGGTATTGGGGTGATTATTGATTGGGTGCCGGCGCACTTTCCCAAGGATGATTGGGCCTTGGCCCAGTTTGATGGGAAACCGTTGTATGAGCATGCCGATCCACAACGGGGTGAGCATCCTGACTGGGGGACAGCAGTGTTCGATTACGGCCGGCCTGAGGTGCGCAATTTTATCACGGCCAATGCACGCTTTTGGTGTGATGTGTTTCATGTGGACGGCCTACGTGTGGATGCGGTGGCATCCATGTTGTATTTGGATTATTCACGTGAAGCGGGGGAGTGGACTCCGAATGAAAATGGCGGCAACGAGAATCTGGAGGCTATTGAGCTATTGCGGCATACGAACCACGTGGTAAACAGCGAGTTTCCTGGTGTGGCGACCATCGCCGAGGAATCCACCGCTTGGCCAGGCGTGACTCAATCAGTGGCGGCCGGCGGTCTGGGCTTCACCTTCAAGTGGGACATGGGCTGGATGCATGATACTTTGGCCTATTTTACGCGAGATCCCGTTCATCGGCCTTGGCATCAAAATCAGTTAACGTTTGCCTCGTCTTACCGCGATCAAGAGCACTACATGTTGCCGCTGTCGCACGATGAAGTGGTGCATGAAAAACGTTCGCTGCTCGGACGTATGCCCGGCGGTGAATGGCAGCAGTTTTCCAACCTTAAGGTTTTGCTCGGTTATCAATGGTTGTTTACTGGTAAGCCGCTGCTCTTTATGGGTGGCGAATTTGGGCAACGCACGGAGTGGGATGAGGATGAGGAAATTGACTGGAATAGTCTCGAGCCAGGGAATTTGCCCGCCGGTTTGCAGCAATGGGTGAGTGATTTGAATCACCTGTACCGCGACGAGCCGGCACTTTGGGCGGGGGATTATTCCGAGCCGGGGTTCTTTTGGGTGGATTGCAAAGATCACCTCAACAGTGTGGCGTGCTTTGTGCGGCAAACACCTGAGTTCGACCGGTGCGTGCTGGTGGTGCTGAATCTGACGCCTGTGGCGAGGGAGTCCTACCGCATCGGTTTGCCCCAGCCAGGTGAATGGCAAGAGATCTTGAATAGTGATTCGGAATTCTATGGGGGCACAAATCAAGGCAATTACGGTGGTGTCTATTCGTTGGAGGTGCCTTGGCATGACCAGCCGTGGTCGGCGGAATTTGTACTGCCGCCCTTGAGCTGTTCGGTTTTCTGTCGGGCTTGATTCACAAATGTGGATATCGTCCATTTGACTCGCACTGCCATTGAGTGATTCTTACCTCCGTATCCAAAAAAACCCAAAAAGTTGACAAAAACAGGGTTTCTTGGTACCAATTTTGAACCGAGGAGATTTGCCTTTCAGGAGGTAAGGCATGTTAAACGCACCATTTTTGGCAGCGGCCGCGTCGGCTACGGCTGAGACGCAGCCTACGTATTTGTTTGTCTGGGAACAGTTGGAAGGCCCCGGGTTGGCGATTATTGTCATCCTGGTCCTGTTTTCCACCTGTGCCTGGGGCGTGATGGCGTTTAAGGCACTTCAGCTGCGGCGCGCGCGTAAATACAACCGTTACTTTGATCAGGAGTTCCGTAGCCAATCGCGCGTGTTGGCAATGTTCGAGCGAAGGATTTCGGCGGAGGGTTGCCCGCTTTTCAACGTCTATCACGAAGGCTGTATTGCCTTGGAGGAAAGGTTGCGCGACAAGGAGGGTAACCGACACCGTTACGTATCGTTGAAATCTGTGGAACACATCAAGGGCCTGATCGAGAGTGCGGTGGCGCGTGAATCGGTGGCGTTGGAGTCCGGCATTATTCTGCTCGCCATTGCGGTGAGTGGGGCGCCGTTCATGGGGTTGTTGGGCACAGTTTGGGGTGTGATGGAAGTGTTCAGTGCGGCGGCGCAGGAAGGTAACGCCTCGCTCACCACGGTGGCTCC
>DPAW01000046.1:0-345 GCA_003517285.1 Verrucomicrobiales bacterium | reverse complement strand
TGCGGGTGGCCACCGTGGAGATGGATAATTTCGCTCAAGAATTAAGCTCCAAAATTGAGGCGGAATACCTGCAGGAAGTGCCTGTCAATGCGCGCGAACCTCTGGCCGTTATGGAAAAGGAAACGGCCGAGCCACAACTAGAACCCATTCAAACTCCGGCTCCGCAAGTAAAGCCACAGCCTAAACCCAAAACGGGGGAAGAAACACAGGTGCTGCAGGAACCCAAGGAAAACGATCAGCCTGATTTGTTGCCGCCGGATACGGAGGTGGAATCATGAAGCGCTTTTCCAAGCGCAATCAGTTGGTTACCTTGAGTGACCTGAACGTGACGCCGATGTTGGACCT
>DPAW01000103.1 GCA_003517285.1 Verrucomicrobiales bacterium | reverse complement strand
CCCACGCTTTGCAACGGCAGGATTCATACAACGTGGCACAAGCCATGATCTCCGTGGGATCGGGCGGACTCACCGGCAAGGGCTGGAAAAAGGGAATCCAGAACACCTACGGCTATTTGCCGCGGGGTGTGGCCCACAATGACTTTATTTTCTCGGTGATAGCCGAGGAAAGTGGATTCGTCGGCAGCACACTTGTTGTGTTGCTTTACGGAACGATCATCGTGGTCGGCATCCGGACAGCCAGTCGCTGTCGGGATCGCCTAGGACGCATCATCGCCACGGGAGTGGTGACGCTGTTGTTCTGCCATGTTTTTGTAAACATCGGCATGAACATCCGCATGGTGCCCGTCACTGGACTTCCCTTACCGCTGCTCAGCTCCGGCGGCTCATCAGTGGTATGCTCCCTGATGGCCTTGGGGCTGCTGCAAAACGTGCGGCTCTACCAAAAAGACAACTAAAAACTTTTACTCATGAGTAACAAAAATTTTGGAAAAAGAAAAAAAAGCCAAAGCTTCCGTCCCTCAGGCGGCATGCGCAACAAGGTATTAAAAAAGGATCCCGAACAAGGCCGTGAAGATATGGAGAACGGCCGGATCCTCGATGAGCCCGTGTTCGACCACACTCACGAGGCGGAGATTCTAAAAGCCGAAAACAAGGCCTTTGGCGTAAAGGAGGAAGCGGAAAAACCTGCTCCCAAAACCGAAGCAGACAACGCCCCCAACGAGAAGGAAAAAGAAGAAACCGGCATCATCGCCTCGGTCAAACGCTTTGTTCGAAAGCTCATCCCCAAGAAACCCTCTGGCCGGGAAATCATCATCAGCTCCGAGAGCCTCGAAACACGCATCGGCATCATGAAGTCCAACCAACTTGAGGACTTCACCATGGAACGCAACAACGATGAGCGCATTGTGGCCAGTATTTACAAAGGCAAAGTCCGCAATCTGGAAGATCGCCTCGAGGCCGCTTTCGTGGACATCGGCATCGAGAAAAACGCCTTCCTCCACTACTGGGACATCCTGCCCGCTAACCTTGAGAAGCAGTACGAAGTCATCGAGCGCAAAGGCAAACGCCGCAAAACCCCTCGAATTTCCAAGAAAGATATCCCCAAGAAATACCCTGCCGGCAGCGAGATCATTCTGCAAATACAGAAAGGCCCCATCGGCACCAAGGGCCCTCGTGCCACCACCCACCTTTCCATTCCCGGCCGATTCCTCGTACTGCTCCCCTACTCCGACCAGCTAGGCATCTCCAAAAAAATCTCCGACGTCAAAGAACGCAAGCGCCTCAAATCCATCCTCCAGGATCTCGATATTCCCGACAACATGGGTGCCATCCTGCGTACCGCCGGCGAAGGCCGTCGCAAAGCTTACTTTGTGCGCGACCTCAAAATCCTCATGGATCAATGGAAGGAAGTAAAAGACCGCATCGACAATGAGCCAGCCCCCAGCTGCGTCTTTCGCGAACCGGACCTCATCGAGCGGACCGTGCGCGACTTTCTCACCGATGACATTGACCGCATTCTCATTGACAGCAAAAGCGCCTACGAGCGCATGCAAAAGCTAATCGAAAAAGTCTCACCGCAGTCCAAGAAAAAGCTGCGACACTACACCGAAGCTCAGCCCATCTTTGACAAGTTCGGCATCACCAAACAACTCGAAGCCGCCTTCTCACGCAAGGTCAACCTCAAGAGCGGAGGCGCGCTGGTTATTGACGAAACCGAAGCCCTAGTCGCCATTGACGTAAACACCGGCAGTCACAAGGGTGGCGGCAAAGATCAAAGCAGCACCATCCTTCGCGTGAACATGGAAGCCGCCGAGGAAGTGTGTCGGCAACTCAAGCTCCGCAATATGGGCGGTCTGATCGTCATTGATTTCATCGACATGAAACAGCGCCGCGACCGCGACAAGGTCATGAACAAGGTCAAGGAATGCCTGCGCAAAGACAAAGCCAAGACCCATGTGTTGCCCATCTCCCAGCTCGGCCTGATGGAAATGACACGCCAACGCCATTCTGAAAGCGTGCAATCCACCTTCCATGATGAATGCCATTATTGCAATGGCCGCGGGAACATCAAGAGCCCCATCACGATGAGCGTGGAAATTCAACGCAAACTTACCGAGATTCTCAAAGCGCGCGGCCAGGACGAATCCGACTTCATCCTGCGCGTCGCCGTGAATCCAAACGTGCTCGACCGTATGCGACGGGAAGACGAGGATCTCATCATCAACTTCGAAAAAAAATATCTCGTAAAGCTCGAGTTCCGGGCCGACACCTCGTTCCACGCCGAGCAATTCAAAATTTTCGATGCCACCAACAACCGTCAACTCGTCAGTGTCGGCGAAAATCACTAGGCCTTTTCATTGACAGAATCAGCACGGAGCGTTGCCATCAGGCATGCGCTCCGTTTTTCTTGGCATCCTCGGCCTCAGCGCCCTTTACCACACCGCCACCGCCGCCCTTCCCGGCACTCGCCCACTCACAGGAGAGGGTGATCGCTCTGTCCAAATGGTCGCCGGAATCAGCCGTTTTCTGGACCGACAAATTGCATCCGCCGCCCAAAAACGCCCCCAGCGAAAGCTCGACCCAACCGCCGCCAGAAAACAACTCAAACACGCCATTGGCGCCGTAGATCCAATTCTGCGCACCGAGGAGCTCCAGTTCATTTCCAATACCACGCGCGATTCCCTTCGTTACCGTGATGCCCGCATGGAAGTCCATGCCGTTCGTTGGCCGGTTTTCAAAAATGTTCATGGCGAAGGATTACTCATCACCCCTTCCGACCCAATTCAAGCCCGTGTGGTGGCCATCCCCGATGCCGACCAAACCCCGGAACAACTGGCCGGCATCGCCCCCGGCATCAAGCCCGAATCCCAATACGGGCGGCTGCTGGCAGCCGCAGGTTGTCAGGTTGTCATCCCCGCGTTAATCAATCGCAGTGACGAGTTCTCCGGATCCGACCGCGTCACCTACACCAACCAAACCCACCGCGAATGGATCTACCGGCAAGCCTTTGAAATGGGCCGCCATATCATTGGTTATGAAGTTCGCAAAATTGAGGCTGTCTTCAATTGGTTTGAAGCAGAGGACGCCAAGACCCCAGATCCACTAGCCATTGGGTTGGTCGGCTACCACGAAGGCGGCCTGCTGGCATTGCACACCGCCGCACTGAACACGCGCGTTCAATCGACCTTGGTCAGCGGTTATTTCAACGAGCGCAATCAAGTCTGGAGCGAACCCATCTACCGCAACATTTTCGGCCAACTCAATCAACTGGGAGACGCTGAACTCGCAGCACTCATCGCTCCACGAACCTTGATCGTTGAGCATGCAGCAATC
>DPAW01000033.1 GCA_003517285.1 Verrucomicrobiales bacterium | reverse complement strand
GATGCCGCCACCCACACGCGCAAAAAGCGCGATGGAAGACGCGCCAAAACTGAAGCCCGTAAGCACGCTGATGGTTTTTCCAATCTCCCAGCCTTGACCGCTGTAAAAAATGTAGAGCAGTGAAAGTCCCAACACTCCGAGTCCCACCACGCCCATGCCCATGACCGAGCCGCCGCGGAAGGCAACGTTGAGTGCGGGGTTCAGACCAGTACGGGCGGCGTTGGCCGTGCGCACGTTGGCCTTAGTGGCCACCTTCATACCGATTAATCCGGCCAAAGCTGAACACGCGGCACCAACCACAAACGACAGCGCGATCAGCGGGCTCGATTGGCTACCCTGCGTAATCGCCAGCAGCACGGCCACAGCGACCACAAAGTATGCCAGCTTGGAGTATTCCGCGCGCAAAAACGCCATCGCGCCGTCGGTGATGTAGGTAGAAATCCGCTTCATGCGGTCCGTGCCGATCTCCCGACGAGCCACCCATTGGGCGTTCAGATAGGTGAACAGCAAGGCCAACACTCCGGCCACTGGAATGAGATAGATATTTTTGTCCATGTTGTCTGATTATATTGCGTGAAAAAACGCGTTTGGAAGTTGGGAACGTCCCTCCTTTTGTTGCTAAGGCAATGTGCCTCACCCCCTCAGCTCGTTAAACCGAAATATTTGTCATAAGTCAAGGAATACAGGTCTCAAAGCGCCACTTGACCCCGCGCGGGCCCGCGCCTAACCTGACGCACCGTTTTGATCATGAGTAAGCAAACCGATTCCACCCGCCGCGATTTCATCAAAGCCTCAACCGCCACTGCCGGCGCAGCGGCTATCGCCTTCCCCACCGTCACCTTCGGAAAGCCCAACAGCGCCAAGCTGAAGATCGGCTGGATCGGCTGCGGGGGTCGCGGTTCCGGTGCCATCAACCAAGCGCTCGCGGCGGATTCCAACATCGAACTCCACGCCATCGGTGAAGCCTTTCAGGATAAAGCGGAGGCCGGCCTCGAGCGCATCAAGAAATATCATCCCGGCAAAATCAGCGACAGTGTGGAGAAACGCATGTTCGTGGGGATTGATGCCTATCAAAAAGTTATCGATAGCGGCGTGGACGTCGTGCTGCTCGCCACCCCTCCCGGATTCCGCCCCCAACACATCAAAGCTGCCGTTGATGCCGGCAAACACGTCTTCGCCGAGAAACCTATGGCCACCGACGCGCCCGGCGTGCATTCGGTTATGAAATCTATCGAGAAAGCCAAAAAACAAGGTACATCCATCGTCGACGGCTTTGTCTGGCGTTGGACCTATGCGCAACGAGACACGTACGAGAAAATTCTCGGAGGCGATCTAGGCGATCTGCAGGCCATTTTCTCTAGCTACAACAACAACGCCCGCAAACGGTATGTCGATTGGAATCGGGAAAACACTAAGACCGACGTCGAGTACATGCTCCGCCGCTGGTACTACTTCACTTGGCTCTCCGGCGATCACATCGTGGAGCAGGCCGTGCACAGCATCGACAAAATGCTCTGGGCCAAGAACGACGAAGTCCCCGCCTACGCCATCGCCAATGGTGGCCGCCAAAACCGCGGCGAAGAAGAAGGCAACATCTACGACCACTTCGGCGTCGAGTTCGCTTGGGCCGACGGCACCCAAGGCTACCATTTCTGCCGCCAGATGGATAACTGCGAGAACGGCGTCTGGGACCGCGTCTACGGATCCAAAGGCAAATACACTGGTGAATCCGGCCGCAAACTCCACGTATTCTCCAATAAAGATGGATTAATGTGGCGCTGGAATGCCGGCCCCAACGGCGAACGCAGCAACAACGGCTACCAGACTGAGCACGATGAAATGTACGCCGCCATTCGTGACGGCAAACCGCTCAACACCGGCGAGCGCATGATCAAGACCACCCTCACCGCCATGATGGCCCGCACCGCAGCTTACACCGGCAAAAAGGTCACCAAGGAAATGATGCTCAACTCCAAGGAACAACTCGTGCCGGACAAGCTCAGCTTCGACATGCAGTTCCCCCCTCGCGCCGTTCGCCACGCCGGCCGCGACGAAGCCCTAAAGCCGCACGGCTGGGACGCATAGGGCTTAAACCAACCCGTACATAATTCGGCATTGAACCAAGGCTGCGCTTAAGCATAGGGACTGATTTGTGCTCAATGTGAGCGTCTCATCCGCTGGTCGCCCCCAGAAAATCATTTAGGAAAATAATTTGCCAATTATGGCACCAATTCCATATTGGATTACATAATTAATGATCCCGATCACGATGGTATCAAAAATGCCACAATTAAAAACCCGCTTCATGCCTATGAAATAAATGATGGACGCCGCCACCGCTCCAAAAAATCCAATAAAATAAAGCAACCCAAAGCCAATCAGTCCGATGGCCAAGGAAAAAACCGTACATTTTTTTATCCCGTTGACTACCCCATCAGCAAACGGACTTTCTTTTATGGGCACATACACCCAGATCGAAAGCCCAAAAATCGCACTCCCCAAAACCGTAAACACCGCAATCGCAAGCGTTACGCCCAACAGACTGGTCAATACCTCAATCATGGGAGTTTAGACTTGGGGTTTAATAATCAAATTCATTACAATTCTTATACTATTTTGTAATTATAGAACAGTTTTTTTGATTCACTTAGCCCAGGCTTAAGCTAGTATTTAGATGCCGATAACGTGGCCAACAATGGCTGGCCCAAATTAATGATGGCCCTGAACTATATCACCAACCTACGCTAGTGACAGTGCCCTCATCACGGATACCCCCCAGCGAACGGGTAAAATTTTCCCGCAATATTCTTAGTCCCAACGCCACATTCGCCTATTGCCAAACGGCAGGGGTATGCCCACAATTTCGGCCACGACATGAAAGACGACACTCCCAACAGACGCCAATTCATCAAAGCCGGCAGCACTGCTGCGGTGGCCGCCAGCACCCTTTCTTTTCCCACCGTAACTTTTGGCAAACCGGACAGCCGCAAGCTGAAGATCGGCTTCATCGGCTGCGGTGGCCGCGGCACGGGAGCTGCCGCACAGGCGCTCACGGCCGACAGCAACGTGGAGCTCTGGTCCATGGGCGAGGTATTCCGCGATCGGCTGGACCGTTCGCTGGCTAATATCAGCAAAGGTCGCGAGGGCAAAATCAATGTGGATGACAAGCGAAAGTTTGTCGGACTGGACGCCTATAAGCAGGTGCTCGATAGCGGCGTGGATGTCGTGATCCTCACCACCCCGCCCGGATTTCGTCCGCTGCATTTCAAAGCCGCCGTGGAAGCTGGTAAACACATCTTCCTGGAGAAACCCATGGCCACCGATGCACCCGGCCTGCGGTCGGTGATGGAGAGCGCCGAACTGGCCAAGAAAAAGGGCCTGGCCGTCGTGGCTGGATTTTGCTGGCGATACCACTACGCCCGCCGCGAATTTTTCAAACGCATTGCGGACGGCGCCATTGGCGATGTGCAAACCATATACGCCACCTACTACACCGGCCCCGTAAAACCCATGCCGCCCGACTCCGCTCGGAAAGAGGAATGGAGTGACATTGAATGGCAAGTGCGCAACTGGTACAACTTCACTTGGTGCGGAGGTGATGGTCTGGTGGAACAGGCCGTGCACAGCGTCGACAAAATCTCTTGGCTCTTTGGCGACGAACCTCCGCGTAGTGCCGTAGCCGTTGGTGGTCGTCAACGCCCGAATAATTCCGGCAACATCTGGGATCATATCGAGGTCAACTACCTCTTCGAAAACGGCGCTCGAGGATTCCTCGGCCAACGCCAGATTCCCGGCTGCCATGGTGAGAACAACGATTATATCTACGGCACCAAGGGCCGCGCCACGATCGCCCGCGGCCAATGCATCATCCAAAATGACGACGGCATCTGGCGCTACGAAGGACCGCAGCCGAACATGTACCAGGTAGAGCATGACGAGATGTACGCCAGCATCCGCGATGGCAACCCCATCAACAATGGCGCCCGCATGTGCAATGCCACCATGATGGGCATCATGGGCCGCATCGCCGGCTACACCGGCAAGCAGGTCACCTGGGATCAGGCACTTAATTCGAAACAAGATCTCTTTCCCAAAGATCAGAATTGGGAAACCGGCAAGCACACCCCGCCTGCTGAGGCCATTCCCGGCACCAAGGATGCTATTGCGCCGCATGGTTGGGCATAGTCGTAGGTTACCAAAACCACATTAAGATCGTTTTAGAGGTAAACCTGTACTAGGTTCGTCTTCAAGCTTGGCTATGGATTGTCAATGTCAGGAAACTGAAGCGCTATTACGCGATTATGCTGCCGGTCGATTGACTCAGTCAGACCGCCAACGTGTAGAGTTGATCATTGAAGATTGTGATCAATGCGCCAAAACGTTGACCCAACTGCAGCAATCTACGGCCACATCGAAATCCCAGCCAGAGAATGAAGAAACCAATACGGCCTTAAGTCTCGGTCAGATTCTTACCGTAGGCGGCCTCTGTACACTTTACGGAGGCGGCATCTACCTCTGGCTGGATGGTATGTTGCATAGCGACGAAATTCCTTGGGCCATGAAAAT
>DPAW01000265.1 GCA_003517285.1 Verrucomicrobiales bacterium | reverse complement strand
TGCAACATCGCACTAACGCGGATGCCCGTACCGAGGTTGGTGGGGCACGCCGTCAAATAGCCGTAGCTGGCATCATACGCGTATTCCAGTTTCTTCTCCAAGCTCGTGTCAAACCGGTCGATCTTCTGCCAAACCTGCTTGATCTGCATGCCCGGCAGGAGCGCCTGCATACGGAGATGGTCCTCTTCGTTGACCATTACACTTAGCGTTTCGTCCTTGTTCAACACCAACGCACTGCCACCACCCTTGGCAGCATGTTCACGGCTAATCAGGTGGCGTTCCACCAATAACTGTTTATCCAGCGCCTTCAGGTCGCCCATGCCACTGGAGAATCCCCCGCGCATGGCCGAAGCCCCGGAGACAGACGGCCGGATCGCTTCGCACGATTCCTCGCGGCTGGATTTCTTGGCCCGACCCGGAAATGGCACCCCTGAAATGTTGCGGGCCAACCGCACCCGACTGGACAGCACCACATGATCCTCCGGACCGCCATTGGCTGAGATTTCGTCTGAAGGCGTTAGAAAATCCAACAACTCCATCAGGATCCCTCCTCCACTGAAGCAACGGATTCCAGCTCCTTCAACTGATCACGCAGTCGCGCAGCCTCCTCGTAGTTTTCCGTCTCAATCGCCTTTTGAAGCTGCTCGGCCAACGAATCGCGCTGCTTGGTGATATCCAACTTCGCACGCAACGCCTTGGGCACTTTGCCGACATGCTGCGTGCCCTTGTGCATTTGTTTTAGCATGCCTTCCAGCGGTTCGGCAAAGACCGTGTAACAGGTCGAGCACCCGAGCCGACCGGTCTTTTTGAAATCCGCTTGGGTAAATCCGCAGGTCGGACATTCGAGCTCGGCACTCACTGATTCCATTTCGGAAGAGGCCCCGAGACCGAGCAGTAAATCCGCCAGCGCAAAACCCTGCGGATCAGTCACGCCCTTGTCCTTGGCGCATTCCTCGCAGAGATCAATCTTCTTCATCTGACCGTTCACAATCTCGGTCAGGTGCACCGTGGCCTCATTATCGCAATCTGGTTGGCAACACTTCATGTTTCTTTATATCGCCTCGCCCGTGGAGTTCGTCAAATTTTGATAGGCCTTAATCAGATTCTTGGTCAACTTACCGGGCTTACCCGAGCCGATCTGGCGGCCGTCAATCTTCACCACCGGGACAACTTCAGCCGCTGTGCCGGTGATAAACACCTCATCAGCATTGTAGAGATCATACCGCGTCAAATTCGGCTCGGCCACCTCGACACCCAACGATTTGGCCAATTCAATCGCCACGCCGCGCGTGATGCCGTACAGCGCGCCGGCCGCCAGAGGCGGAGTCAGCAATTGCCCACCCTTAAGCATAAACACATTGTCGCCCGTGCACTCGGCCACAAATCCCTGACTGTTGAGCATGATCGCCTCCACGCAACCGGCATTGATCGCCTCTATTTTGGCGAGAATGTTGTTCAGATAATTCAACGACTTGATCGCCGGGTTTACCGCATTGGTGTGATTACGCGTTGTCGGCACTGTGACGATCTCGAGGCCTTTCTTATAAAATGTCTCGGGATAAAGCTGAATCTTGTCCGCGATGATAATCACCTGTGGCTTGCTGCAGCGGTTAGGGTCCAAGCCCAACGTACCCGCGCCACGCGTCACTACCAGCCGGATGTAGCCATCGCGAATCTTGTTTCGCTTGCAGGCTTCTCGCACGGCGGCGCAAATCGCCCGATGGCTCATGGGAATCTTCAGCAGGATCGCCTTGGCCGAGTAAAAAAGCCGGTCCACATGCTCGCTGAGCTTAAAGACGCGGCCATTGTAAGCACGAATGCCCTCGAAGACGCCATCGCCATAAAGCAGGCCGTGGTCAAACACGGAGACCACCGCCTTCTTTTCATCCACAAATTTTCCGTCGACAAATACCTTCATCGGTCGGCGCACCTTAGCCGCATCCTCCTTGCCGGAGCAATCTCTCACTATTCACACACCCGGCCATCCTTCAAATGCACCACGCGCTGGGCGGCTCGGGCCACCGTTTCGTCGTGTGTCGCCACCAAAAGTGTCAACTGTCGCTCGGCATGCATTCGCTTAAGGAGGTCAATGATTTCCGACTCCGTGCCGGTATCCAGATTACCGGTTGGCTCATCGGCCAGCACGATCTCCGGTTTATTCATCAGTGCCCGGGCGATCGCGACCCGCTGTTGTTCGCCGCCGGATAATTCCGATGGCCGGTGATCCATTCGGTCACTGAGCCCCACGCTGTCAAGCAACTCGCGCGCCCGCTGTTCTGACTCGGCCTGCGGCCGCCGTAGCACCTGCGCAGGCAGTTGGACATTTTCCAGCGCATCCAAGTCCGGTAACAGATGATACGCCTGAAACACAAAGCCCACGTGGCTCCCTCGAAATTCCGCTGCCTGTGCCGGCGTTTGGACGCGAAGCGGTTCGCCCTCAAACCGAATGGCTCCGGCCGTTGGCCGATCCAAGCCGCCCAACAATTGCAACAGCGTGCTCTTACCCGAACCGGACGCACCCTGCAGAGCCACAAATTCACCCACCTGCAATTCCAGACTCACTCGCTGCAATACCGCCAACTCTTTGCCGCCCAAAAAGTACGACTTCTCCACCGCATCAGCCTGGAGTACCACGTTACTCATTGCGCAAGGCCTCCACTGGCTGCAACCGGGCTGCGTTCCAGGCCGGCAATAAACCGGCCACCACACAGATCACCAGAGACACACCGCAAATGATCAACACATCGCTCTGGACAATTTGCGCCGGCAATTCCCGAAAACCATAAAGTTTCTCCGGAAACAACTCC
>DPAW01000241.1:11986-12143 GCA_003517285.1 Verrucomicrobiales bacterium | reverse complement strand
CATTATGCGGTTCATTAAACCGGTTTCCCAACGTTTCACATTTGATTATCATGGTTCGGAAACCGCTCTGGATCATATTCTGATCCCCACGGCATTCGGGGGAAAGATCACTGAGGCGGTCATTCCTAAAGAGGTGGGAGAAGATGCCAGTGATCAT
>DPAW01000241.1:668-11549 GCA_003517285.1 Verrucomicrobiales bacterium | reverse complement strand
GAGTTGGTAGCTCCATCAAGCGGTTTATTGCGAATCGTTTCTCTAGTTCCAAATCCCGAAGGCAAAGACTCAGGTAGAGAGCAGTTAACTATCCAAAATACGTCCGATCGGGATGTTTCGTTGAGGGGTTGGAGTTTGGTGGATGCAGCGAAACATAGGCTTAATCTTGCTGGAATCCTTCCTGCTAAGTCGAAAAAAGTCGTCGTCCTCAAGGCTGAAGAGATGCCGCTAAACAATGACGGAGATACGATCAAATTATTGAATCAAGGAGCTGAAGTCCAACAAGTTAGTTATGGCGCAGACCAAGCTGGAAGTGGAGTTCGCCTACTTGTGAGATAAGAGGTAAATTAAATCTACTTACTCCGTTTCAATTCTATACAGTGCCTTATCAGTGCGAAGCAGTATGGCGTTGCCGTCAACTGCGGCACTAGCCATGTGCTGGCCTTTGAGCTGGTTTTTCGCAAGCACTTTGAACTCTCTACCTGCTTGCAACACGGTAGTTACCCCTTCTCGGCTGTGGAAATAAATCCTCCCGTTCGAGTGCGTGGGTGAGGCGGAATAATTGCCGCCGATTCGTTCCACCCAGTGTTTCTCGCCGGTGTGGGCATCAAGGCAGGTGACCAGGCCACCGCTTTCGGTGATGAAATACAGTTCATCGCCGACCAACAACGGCGAAGGTTGGGTGGATACCCCGCGGGTGTAGCTCCAGGCGATATCTGGTTTGGTGGTGTTTTCGTAGCGCACGGCCAACAGCTTGGCGCGCATGAAGCCAGTGCTCATAAAAATCATGCCGTGGCCGGTGACCGGTCGCGGCACGAGTGAAAACCCAAGCCCGCCGTACTCGACCTTCCAGAGTTCCTTGCCATCGGCCGGATCGTAGGCGTAGAGCCAGTTTGATCCCGGCGACAGGAGTACAGGGCGATCCTTGATATGACGGATAATCGGGGTGCCGTAGGATTTCTTGAGCTGCGGATTCTCGTGCATGGTGCCGCTGCGCGAGGTGCGCCAGCGTTCCTTACCGGTGGCCTTGTCGAGTGCCACCACGAATTGCTGGTCGCTGCCGTCCATGTGGAAGATCAATAAATCTTTCCAGAGCACCGGCGTGCTGCCGGGGCCGTTTTCGTGCTGCACCTCTACCTCTTGGTTCCGCCACAGGACCTTGCCGGCGCGGGTATCCACACAGGCGGAACCATTGGAGCCGAAGTGGCAGTATAGCCGGCCGTTATCAATGATCGGGGTGGGGGAGGCGTAGCTGTTGAGTTTGTGAACCCATTGGGGGTCATCCTTCACGACCACTTCGAGGTTGTGCAGCAGTTTGCCGGTTTCTTTGTCAATGCAAACGGCGTGCAGCTGCACTTTGCTGAGCACATACACCGGCACGCCGCCGGTATTTTTCTTCAAACGCTCCTTGGCCTCGGCCTCGGTGGCTGGGGTTTCGAAAGCGGTGGTGAACCAGATCTGGTTGCCCTCGATTACGGGCGACGACCAGCCCTTGCCGGGGATAAGAGTGCGCCACTTCACGTTGCGATTCTCGCTCCAACGCGTGGGGAGATTGGCGTCCGTATGGCCGTCGCCGCTGGGGCCGCGCCATTGTTTCCAATCGGCTTGGGCACTGAATACGAGGGTGAGTGTGAGCAGGAGCTGTTTCATGGTTACTTGGAGGCGCTGCGGCGGGCGATGTATTGGCGGATGAGCGGGATCTTGGCTTTGGCGGCCAGTTGCAAGGCGCGAACCTTGTCCGCCGGCACCAGCGGCTCGATGCCATACCAGTACATGAGCGGCAGGTTATGGTCATCCTTGTCCGCCTCATGCGAAACCAGCGCAGTGGCGAGGTCCCAACGTTGATCCAGCGGCAGTCGCTGCAGGGCGCTGGCTAGGTATAGACGCACGAAGGTGGAATCATCTTCCTTGGCCATGGCTACGAGCTTTTCGAGTATTGCTGCGGAGGGTTTTTTGTCCTCCATTGCGCATTGGATAGCCCAGCCACGGATAGTTTCATCTTCATCGCTCATCAGTTTTAGTTGTGTGCTTGGCTTGAGTCCGAACATTGCATGTAATGTGAGCATGGCTCGAAGGCGATGGACGGGGCTAGCCTTGGAGTCATTGAACATCTTCGCTAGTAGGCCTGGGGTTTTAGATTCTGTTAGCGAATAGCCTCTTGTTTGAGAGGCCGATGCTCGTTCCTGCAGGATTCGGCGGGCATGGTCCACGTACCAATCGTTCTTATGTTTCAACAATTCGACTAGTTTGGCGTCGTCGTGTTTGTACAGGTTGAGGTTCTTTACTGTTTTACAGTTTTCATGTGTGATCCGGTAGATACGACCGGTACCTTCCTGATGGACGATGCGCCCACAAATATCAGCGTCATTCCAGTCAATTACCCATACTCCACCCTCGGGGCCGGTATCCATATTGAAACCAAGGAAATGCTTATCATTGGCAACCATGAAGTCGCCTCCATGTGTGCCTCTAAAACCGGATCCTCGACGCTCCAGATTATCCATGTATAACAAATGATGGTGTATGTTTCCCATGTACACCTGCCCATGATATTTTTTGGGAAATGCGCCGCCTGTATAAATCTGGCAACCTCCGTGGGCAAAACCACCCTTTCTTTGGCCGGTGTTCTTTACGTTCACCGTACCATCCATCCAGAAATAAGCTTTTCCACCCTCGTGCGGTCGACCCGCATAATTTTGGTGTACGTGCTCGGCGATGGTCTTGATGTCGTTATAAACATGGGAATTAAAATGTTTCCCGGCTTGTCTATGAAAGCGTCCGCCCTGCACAATGTGCCAAAGGTGTGGAATTACGCAGGCGGTAATGAAAGCTTGTCCTCGATCATCGAAGTCTATTCCCCATGGGTTACTAGTGCCCCAGCCAAAGACTTCGAATTTTTCCTTGGTGGGATGATAGCGCCATACCCCAGCGTTGATGCGTTGACGTTCACTATCGGGTGATCCGGGTTTGCCGACATTGCTATGAGTGAACACGCCGTGGCAGCCATAGAGCCAGCCGTCCGGGCCCCAGGTGAAACTGTTTAAGGTCTCGTGACGGTCCTGTCGGCCCCAGCCGTCGAGCACTACCTCCGGTTTGCCGTCTGGTACATCATCGCCGTCTCGGTCTGGGATGAATAAGAGGTTAGGCGGTGAGCCGACCCACACGCCACCGAAGCCCACTTGTAGGCCGGTGGGGAAAAACAGTTTGTCGGCGAAGACTTTCTTCTTGTCGAAATGACCGTCGCCATCGGTGTCCTCTAAGATAATGATGCGGCCTTTGGGGCCTTCTTTGAAGGTGTCGCTGCGGCGGGTTTCATAATTTAGGTTTTCGCACACCCACACGCGACCGCGGGAATCAAAGCAAAATGCGAAAGGCTGCACCACGTGTGGCTCGGCGGCGAACTGTGTGACCTTAAATCCGTCGGGCAGGGTCATGCGAGCGGTAGCCTGTTCCGGCGTGTATGCGGGCGGTTTGGAAGAGGATTTCTGAGCCACGGCCGGCAGGGCAATGGCCCACGAGAGGGCAATCCATGAGAGGGCTTTCATGCGCGGGCAATTGTCCACGAACCTACCCCCGCCGCAAGGCGAATTGTCTTGTAATTGGTTTGGAAAGTGCCAGAGCCGGTTTTACCCTCGGGCATGGCCGATGAGGATCGCATAGTGAAAATCGAGTCCGCTGTGGCGCACTTGGAGCAGCTAACCGAGACGCTGAATGAGACCGTGATTGAGCAGGATAAAACTCTGCGCCGGCTAAACCAGCAACTCGAGCAGCTCACCGAGCGCATGGCTAAGGACAATGCGGACTCCATCAAAAGCAACAACACCAAGCCACCGCATTATCAGTAAACATATTTTCTTTTTCGCCTGATTTTGGTAGCGTCTCGCCCTGTGAAACAACTCACTGCCATTACCGTAATTTGGCTGGTAGCCGTTCTGCCGGCCCTGGCCGATACCGTGCTTACTCAGACCGGGCAGCGCCTTGAAGGTGCCCTAACCCTGCGGGCGGACGGGATCCAAATCGGCACGACTTTCGTGCAGCTCAAGGATCTGCGCGAAGCCACTCGCGACCTGAAGGAAACGGCGGCTCCAAAGAATGAACAGGCCCGGCTTACCGCCGACCTTATGGTCGTGGGCCAGCCGAGTGCCATGAGCTTGAATGGCACGCTCATTGCGGGTCGCGTGACCGCCATCGACGACACAAAGGTGAGTATAGAAAATCAGCCGCCTCAATTTTTCCTCAGTATCGGCAATACCGCTGCCGTGTTTTTCACCGCTATGGACTACCGCCAAATTGATGTTCTGCGATCCCGAAACACTGGTGTTTTGCTGAAGGGGGGCGATTTTTTTGAAGGTCGCCTGCTGGGCTTGAAGGATGGCCGGGTGGAACTCGAGTCGGTTTTGTTTGGTCGCAAATCATTCGCTGTGGGGACCGAAGCCGAAGCGCTTTGGATTCGTCCGCCCAAGATTGACCCGGCCGCCTACACCGTACGTACGCGAAATGGCTCAGTGATCTTGGCGAAGTCCGTTTCGCTGACGCCCGACGGCGTGGAGATCAGTCAACCGCCGCTGCGTCAGTACGGCATTCCGCAAGCGGATCTGGTGCAGCTCCGACGCGGCAATGCTGCCGATATAGTGACGCTGGCGTGGAGCCGAATTGATCAGGCTAACCCTGAAGAAAAAATCGTGCTGCTGACCCCCGTCGCCTATGTCCCCCGCATGCTTGAGCTACGAGAGCTAGTGGCCCGCAAAGAACCCGCCGTGAACCTGGCCCAGGCCAAGCTGCGCAAGGTTGAGAGAGAGCTAATGGGGGATGAAGAACGTAACGGTATAAAGGCCGCCTACGACGCTGCCCGGCGCGAGTACGATCAGTTGCGGCAGGTGTGGTCCCAGCGCAACAGCGATTATCTTCGCGTTAAATCAATCGCCCGTACGAAAGCCAATCAACTGCGCCAAAAACAGGCCGCCGTCCGCCGCGTGCAGGCTGAGATGGATCGTTGGACAAGACAGGTGAAACAGGAGGACACACGGTTGAAGGACGCGGCGAAAGCCCTAGCCGATGCCGCCGATAACCAACGCAACGCCGCAAAAGGCCGGCATGATGCCGCGCGCCGCAAGGTGGATCAATCAAAGCGGCAGTTGCAGCGCTCGGAACAACGGCTGGCGGAAGAGCAGAAGAAGGTGGCGGCATTTCAAAAAACAATCCAACCCGCCAAGGATCAGGAACTGGCCGCTAAAGAGATGCTAGATGCGGCTTATCGCGCCAAGGAAGCGGCACTGGACAAGCAACGCAAGGGTGCTAACGCGTGGAGCGCGGCAAATAAGAAATACTTCGAACAGTACACCGTTCTCAATCGGTTGCGGGCGGAATATAAAAGGGCGGTGCGGGAGCTGGAACAGATTCAGCCGGCAGTGCTGGAGCCGCCGCGCTAGATGCAGCCGCATCCGGCACACCATCCCGGGAGCCGGAATCAAATATTACCGTGCCCATCTTTAGTAGTCGGCGTGGGTGAATCACATACCACGGACCCAGTCTATCGGCCGGGCGATCCCAGCACCATGTGGCTAGTTCACTGCAGTACCAGCGATTGGAACCGGGCAGGCCAAGGATGCCGGCGAAATCGTATTTTTTGCCCAATTGCGACCGTGCCTTCGCCAGGGCGGCATCGCCGGCTTCCGGCGTCCAGCCCTCCGGCTGCACTAAAGCCACGCGATGGGACAGGGCGATAAATTCGTCCAGCGGGGTTACGACGTTGCCAGCCCAAAGCGCCTCGATCACCACCTCGTTTTCATGATCAAGAATGGCGGCGTGTGGGAAGGAGGAGCCAGTGGCGGTGGCCACGATGTCATCGCCCAAACGGTAACCGCGATTCACCAGCCACATGCCGTTACCGCCCTTTTCTTGGATGATCTGTTGCCACGACTGCACCTCCGCCTCGTAGGCCGGCCCGGTGCGCCGCGCGAATCCACTAAGCCCGGCGCACCCTACCGAATGCAGCAGGATACTAAGAAGACCGAGAGTGATGAGCAGTCGTGGGTTCATGGGACAGGCCATTGGAAAAAGGTAAGGGGCGAGATAAGCTCGCCCCTTCCGTTAGTAAGAGAGATTTGATTATTAATTCTCCACGATCCACACGTTGCGGAATTGGAGCGGATTGCCGTGGCCTTGCAGCTTGATCGGGCCGGGCGTGCCTTCGGGGTCGCGCCGTGATCCACCAGTCTTGCCATTGATCTCCAAATCCTTGTGGATCACCACACCGTTATGCTTCAGTGTCATGCGGGCGTTTTTAATTTTCTTGCCGTCCTTCATCACGGCATTGGTGAACTCCACGTCGTAGGTTTGCCACTGGAGCGGCGGCAGGCACATGTTCACGATCGGATCGGCCTTGGTGTAGACGCCACCGCACTCGTTGTTTTTCCCTTCCAACCCAAACGAATCTAGGATCTGGACCTCGTAATGGTCCACCTGATAAAAGCCGCTGTTGCCCCGTCCCTGTCCGCGCGCGGCGGGCTTGAAGGGTAGCAGGAACTCCACGTGCATGGTGTAATTTTGAAATTTGCGCGCGGTGCGGATGTCGCGCCCGTCGGTGTTCAGCAGCTTGGTCTGCTTGTCCAAACGGCCGCCCTGCCATTCGCCTTTGCCCGTGCCGTCGAACAGCACGATAGCGCCCTTGGGTGCCTTGGCACCAAGGGAGGGGCTCTTGCGTTCAAGACGTTCCAGTTCAAAGGTTTTCTTGCCGTAGGAACCGGTGAGCTTGCCGTTTTCAATCACGGCCTTGCCTTCCTTCTGGCCCTTAGGTGGGTATTGGCTGGTGGCACTGAATTCATTCGCACGGCCACCCAGGTAACGCCGCTTGCCGATCGCGGCGGCAAACACGGCCTTGTTGCCCTGGAGCTTGCCGGTCATCAACGACCGGTCATCCCCGCGATCCCAGCCGTCTCCCGGCAGGCCACCCGGGTACACTACGAGTTGAAACTCGCCGCCGCCCAGCGCGATCACCTGCGCGCCAATGTCGCAGCCGCATGAAAGGTCGCCGATATATTCACCCTGGATCTTAAAATCCTTAGGCAACGTTTTGTCTTTCGCGTTCGTCCACAGACCTGGAGCGGCAACGGTGTTCAGGCTCAGCGTGAGGCCAAAGAGAAGCAGTGTCGTTTTCATCATTTGCGTGGAGAAAAGTTTAGCGGCCTTGGGGCGTTTGACAAGCCGCGTTACCGTATCAACGCTTCTGCGTCCAACGCCCGACCAATGACCAAACCAATGTCACGTGTGCCGTCCGTCACCATAGTGGTTTGGTCGGATAAACGCATCCGAATGCGCGGAAAACTACGCGAGGATTTCTTTCACCACACGTCCGTGTACATCGGTCAGTCGGAAATCGCGCCCGTCGTAACGGTAGGTGAGTTTTTCGTGGTCAAGGCCGAGTTGGTGCAGGATGGTGGCGTGCAGGTCGTGCATGTGCACTTTGCCGTCCACGGCGTGGTGGCCGTATTCGTCAGTGCCACCGTAAGCAAACCCCTTCTTGAAACCGCCGCCGGCAAGGCACACGGTGAAGCCATCGGGGTTATGGTCGCGGCCGGTACCCTTATTCTGGGCGTACGGCGTGCGGCCAAATTCGCTGCCCCACCAGACGATGGTATCATCCAGCAACCCGCGCTGCTTGAGGTCGGTCAGCAACGCGCCGACCGGCTGGTCGGTGGCCTTAGCGTGTTCCATGTGCTTGGGCATGTTGGAGTGCTGATCCCACGAGGGATTGTTACCGTTGTCGGTGTAATTTACCTGAATGTAGCGCACCCCGGCTTCGCTCAGGCGCCGGGCCATCAGGCAGTAACGGCCAAAGTTATCGGTCGGCTGCTTGTTGATCCCGTACATCTCCAGCGTCTTGGAATCTTCATCAGCCAGATCGAGAATCTCCGGCGCGTTGTTTTGCATGCGCCACGCCAGCTCGAAGGAGCCGATCACCGCATCAAGTTCGTCATCGCCGGGGCGGCGTTTGGCTTGTTCGGCGTTGATGGCGCGCAACAGGTCAAACTGTCGGGCCTGAGCCTTGGGATCCGTGCTGGATGCCGTGATATTTTTGATCGTGGCATCCTTGGCCGGAATGCCGGCGCGGCCCAGTGGGGTGCCCTGATAGGCTGCAGGTAAAAAGGCGTTGCTGTAATTGCGCGGACCGCCATTGCCCATCGAGGGGCCGATGCTCACGAAGCCCGGCAGATTTTCATTCTCGGTGCCGAGTCCGTAATTGACCCACGCTCCCATGCTCGGGCGAATGAGATTGATCGTGCCCGAGTGCATGAACAGCGTGCTCGGGCCGTGTGCCACGCCTTCAGTGTGCATGCCCTTGAGCAGGCAGAGATCATCCACATGCTGGGCCATATGCGGGAACAGTTCGCTAACCGGCTGGCCGCATTGGCCGTAATTCTGGAAATCCCATAGTGGCTTCTTGACGCGGTGTTCTACGATCTTGCGCGTCTTGGCCAGCGTCCGGGCATCATCGAAGCGTACCATCTTGCCGTCGTCATCAAACAGCTTCTGCTTGTAGTCGAACGAATCCACATGGCTCACGCCACCGGCCATGAAGAGAAAAATCACGCGCTTTGCCTTGGGCGCATGATGCACCAGCTTGGGGGCCAGCGGATTATCCGCCGCCGCCACCCGATGCGCCATCGCGCCCGCGGCCATCGCACCAAAGCCACAGGCCATGGATTGCAGGGCGCTGCGGCGCGAAAACAGGTGGGGATTCATACTATGCATCTGCAGGAATAGACGTTTAAAACGTCCCTTTTATTCTAGAGGTTAACCACTGATTGGCAAGCCCATTGGCGAGCCGGTATTTTAGCGGGTAAACTTGATGGTGCGTTTGGTAGCGGAAGCTGGGAGGTGCAAGGCCGCGGCGTTTAGGTTGGCGCGGTGGATGGGGGCGTTGTTGCCGTCAATGCTGGCCTCCCATGTGGAATCCACGGTGTTGTTGATGAGCAAGACCGTGGCGAAATCGGTGGGTGGCAGGGTTAGGGTCGCGTGGTCGTCATCGTGTTGAGTCAGTGTGAGGGAAGCCAGATCTTCGGTTCGTGCGGGATGTTCCGGAGCGGGCAGTGATTGGCCGTGCAATGCCACCTGGAGAGCTGGAATAAAGCCAGGGCTATAGACGAGCTGGGCGGCGGCTTCTGCGGTGAGGCCTGAGCGCCAGTCGGCATAGAGTTTGACGCGCGGCAGTGCGCCCTTGAAAACCACGAGGGTTAATGGGCCTTCGGGGGCCGTGCGAAGTTTCAGTCCGGTTACTTCCGAGCGGGCGTCCACTTCAAATGAAACGGCGCTTTCAAAACGGCGCTTCACTGGATCCAAAACGGCGTTCAGGGCATTGATGTAAACGGGGCGGAATGGATTGGGGAATTTGGTGCGGATCGTGTTGCTGGTATGCTGGTTGCCGGTTTGGCAAAGCAGATAACGTGTGCCGGTGAGTTCCCAATAACGGAGGATTTGATCGTGCTGACTGGGAACATCGGTGGGGTCGGTCACGAGAATGCCGGATTTTCGAAGCGCATCATCCAGCCCTTGGGTAGCCAGCTCCCGGATCAGTTGTATTTGGTCCCGCGAGTGCAGTTGCTGCAGGCGTTGGTTGGCGATCTGATAGGTGGCCTGGAGAACTTCGGGGTCTCCTTCACTATTAATGATGGTCTGACTCCCCGCCATTTGGCTGAAGTGTTCAATCACTTGGGGTGAAGCCTGTTGTGGTCCTCCGATCATCTCCTTGGCGGTATTGATGAAGGCAGCCAGTTGTTCTGCCGAATTATACCCCATCATGTCCTCCATGAACCGGGTGGCGAGTTGATACGCTCGGGGGCTTTCAAATTGTTGCGAATCCAATTTCACCGGGGCAAAACATTGATCGGCAACGAAGGTATCCAGAGAATGAAAGGATTCGAGAACTGCCAGCCGGTCCGTGCCATTGGTGATGGCAGCGGCGACGTGCGCTGGCGTACCCCAATCAATTAGGGGTTCGCGGGGTGGTTCGGGATCGGTTTTGAAAAAAAGGATCAATGTGACCAACAGCAACACCACAGCCAGCACACCTTTGTAGATGAGCGTCTTGCCGGAAGAGCGGGTCGTGTCGTCCATGTGGGGGAACTACCAGATTCCATGCCTCGAAGAAAGCTTTTGCTCATGGCGAGAGGTCTCTACAATTCGCACATGAAAACGGTTTGGGTTTTCGGATTGATTTTACACACGGCCCTCATCGCCGCGCAGGTGGAGGAGAAATCCTTGCCTGTGCCAACCGAAGGGCGCACGGGATATCTCCGCCTCACCCCACAGCAAACAGGATTGTCGCCCAAGGGCATTTATCGACCGCTTGAGAATGTGCCAATTCGGGAGACCGGCCATTCTGGCTTGGCGGCCGGCGATGTGAATGGCGATGGCCTCGTGGATCTCTTCGTGTGCGGCATGGAAGAGGCCAATGCGTTGTACCTGAACCGTGGGAATTGGAAATTTGAGGACGTGGCTGAATCGGCCGGCGTTGCCTGTCGCGGCTGGCGGCTCAGCGGAGCGGTGTTGGTGGATGTGGATGGCGACGGCGATTTGGATCTGGCGCTGACTTCACTGCTCGATGGTCGGAATTTCATGTATCTCAATGATGGCAAGGGTCGTTTCATTGAAAACCTCAAGGTCGGATGGATTTACAATCCTCGAGGTGGCACGGTTTCCACATCATTTGCCGATGTGGATGGCGATGGCGATTTGGACATGTACACCACCGGGTTCGTGAAAATGTTCCTTAATCAGGAGCTGGACATGGACTATGCCCTCAAGATTCAAAAAATGGGTCTGGATGCGTTGCAGAACAAGCGTCTCTTGCCCGAGCTATTTTGGGAATACTACGACATCGAT
>DPAW01000241.1:0-441 GCA_003517285.1 Verrucomicrobiales bacterium | reverse complement strand
ATGGACTATGCCCTCAAGATTCAAAAAATGGGTCTGGATGCGTTGCAGAACAAGCGTCTCTTGCCCGAGCTATTTTGGGAATACTACGACATCGATCCCAAGGATCATATTCAGGGACTTCAAAAAGGCGAGGATGCCGTGCCCCAAATGCGGCCGGCCTATATTGAAGATCACCTTTATCTTAATGATGGCACGGGCGGGTTTCGCGCGGTGGCCGATCGGGAACGCCGGTTTGTGGATTATAACGGACGGACACTGAAGCGACCACGGGATCCCAGTCATGAAGCGATATTTCGGGATGTTGATGGGGACGGCGATCCGGATTTGTATGTGACCGCGGATTTCGCCAACCCGGACCGGTTATGGTTGAATGATGGCCGCGGTTATTTCCGGCAGGCCCATCCGCTGGCCATGCGTCGGACCAGTCAGTTCTCCATGGGA
>DPAW01000358.1 GCA_003517285.1 Verrucomicrobiales bacterium | reverse complement strand
GGCAGGCCATTTTCCGGGTTCACTACTGGTCCCAGCCCGGAGGTGGGAGGTAGTGGCAAGGATGGCGGAATGGCTCCTGGGAAATCCACGCCTGTTGGCAGGGCCGCGGCGGGCAACTTGAGCTTTTGCCCGATCCGAATCAGATCCGTGCTCAACCCGTTCAACGCTTTGAGTTCCGCAATCTTCACCTTATGCTGGAGGGCAATGTGACCCAGCGTGTCACCGGATTTCACCGTGTACGTGCTGCCATCATCCACCACTGGAGCCACGGTGGGCGCCGAAGCGGTCACCGGCGCTGGCGCTGGGATATTAATTTTTTGACCGATTTTCATTCGAGTCGGCACCACGCTCGGGTTCGCCTGTTCAATCTGCTTAGCGCTCACGCCAAATTTGCGGCCAATGGTCCAAAAGTTGTCCCCGCTGGCGATTACGTATTCGGCGCCACCAACAGCCTGAGTCGACAGAGCCGGACTGGGAATAGACGGAGCAGGAGCCACCGGCAAAGGAACCGCCGGCGTGGTGGGCAAGGATACGGGCGGCACGCCTGCAGTGCCATCAGTTGGCAAAGGCGGCAACGTGGAACCCGCATCCGGCAGGGCCGGCAAGGTCGGCAAGGTCGGCAATGGATCCGAGGTCATCGGCTCCGGCAAGGGCGCCGGTTCGGGCTGCCGGTTCACGATGCCCGCCATTTCCTTCTCGGTTTCCTTTTGAGTTTCGCCCTCGTCCTTTTGTTTACAGGCATTAAATAAAATACCGGCAAACAACGCCATGTGCATGAGCACCACCACGACCACGGCCATTCGCATATTGGAACGTCCGCGCCGAGCGCCATCAAACTGGGCACCCGGTGGAATTATTGGATTACTACCTTTCATTGCCACACCCTCCTTTGTTGTGTGAAACCCTTCCGGGCCTCCTCCTTTACGTGGCGCCCAACAAGGCGACACGCATTGATAATGGTGCAGTGGAAACGCGTAAAACCGAATGTGCTAAACTTGCCAACAACATGTGAATATCACACACGCTGTCTTGGTTGCCCCAAGGATTTTTGACGATCAATCGCCTTGCCTCGATTCCATCCATTCCGTCACGGCTGCGCGGAACTGATTTCCTCGATGCTGGTAGCTGTCGAACATGTCAAAACTGGCGCAAGCCGGCGACAGCAACACGACATCTCCCGGGGCAGCATTCCTCCCTGCTTCAGCTATGGCTTCTATCAAATCCGCCGCCAAATTGCAAGGCGCAAAAGGGCTCCAGGCAGACTGAATTTCTGCAGCCGAAGCTCCGATCAACCAAGTCCCCTTGACCCGTTCCCTCACCGCTGAAGCCGCCGCCTGATAATCCATCCCCTTGCCTTGCCCTCCGGCAATGAGCCAAACATTCCGGACTGCCTGCTCCGCCGGCGGCATCGATCGCAGCGCGCTAACCAGCGCATGCACATTGGTAGCTTTGGAGTCGTTGTAAAACCGCACACCCTCCCACTCCGCCACGAGCTCACAACGGTGCTCGCCGGTTCGGAGCGTTTGCAGCACCGGCACCATCTCCGCCGGTAATAATTTCATCGCGCGCCCCACCAGCCACGCGGCCATGAGGTTTTCGGCATTATGCGTTCCTTCCAGCGCGCATTCGGCCAAATCCAGCACGGGGCCTTCCACCCCCAGCAATCGACTGATGACCCGATTGTTGTCCACGTACACATCCGCGGAATTGTTGCGAACGCTGAAGGTGACGACCTTCCCCGGTATCATCACATTCAGTGCTTGCAGTTGTTCCCAGGCCTCGAATTGGATGATTGCCCAGTCGAAGGGTTTTTGATTTTCGAAGAGACGCGCCTTGACGCGAGCATAGTTCGCCATCGACCCATGGCGATCCAAATGGTCCTCCGCCAAATTCAACAGCACGGCCACGCTCGCTCGAAAGGCATCGATTGTTTCCAACTGAAACGAACTCAACTCTAGCACCACGGCATCCAGCTTGCGCGTTTGCGGCAACACCTCGCATAACGGCCGGCCGATATTTCCGGCGGACATCACCTCGCGTCTCGTCTCGGCCAGCAGCTGCGTCACCCATTCTGTCGTGGTCGTCTTTCCATTGGTTCCGGTAATCGCAATGGCCGGACACTGCGACGCGCTCCAACCCAGCTCCAGCTCGCCCCATACCGGCACGCCGCGGGCGCGCAAGCTGGCCACCTGCGGTTGATCCAATGGCACGCCCGGACTCACCACGGCCAAGTCAAACCGATCGGCCATTACTGCCCGTTCCCCCAAGCGGCAATCAATCTCCTCCGGCAATTGGGCCGCCCATTGCTGAAGTTCCGGTGTGGCGCGGCCATCCACGGCGGTCACCTTGGCTCCGGTGGTTTGCAGCCATTCCACGGCGGCTTTTCCGCTTCGCCCGAGCCCCAACACGCACACCGCCATGTCCGGCCCGGGTTTCATCCTAGCGCAGTTTCAGGGTCGCCAAGGCCAGCACGGCAAACAGAATGCCCAGAATGTAGAAGCGCATCACCACTTGGTTTTCGTGCCAGCCCTTTTTCTGGAAGTGATGATGCAGAGGCGCCATGAGAAAAATACGATGCCCCTCACCTGTGCGCAGGCGTGTCCATTTAAACCATCCCCGTTGCAACATCACGCTGAGCGCTTCCAACACAAACACACCACCGGCAATCACCAACACAAAAGGTTGATGGATCAGCACGGCCATGATGCCCAGCGAGCCTCCCAACGCCAGCGAGCCCGTATCGCCCATGAACACCTTGGCCGGATGGCAATTGAACCAAAGAAAGCCCAGGCCCGCACCGATCATGGCCGCACAAATGACCGACAACTCCACCGCCCCACGCACATGTGGCACATACAACTCGCGAGCAATCTCCGCGTTGCCGGCAATATAGGTGAAAATGTAAAACACAAAGGAAACGATCAGCGTGCAGCCAATCGCCAACCCATCCAGACCATCAGTCAGGTTCACGGCGTTTGAGCTGCCAACAATGGCTGAGACGGTGATGAACAACCCCACCACGGCTGCCACCGACCACACCATGGTGTGGGATGGACCTTCCAGAACTGGATCCTTGAAAAACGGCACCATCACCGCCGTGATTAGTTCCCGCGTGTCATCCAACCTCCACAGGTACACGGCAATGAACACCGCGAGAAAAACCTGCCCGACCAGCTTGACGCCCTCCGACAATCCCGCCTCACGTCTCTGCTGCGTTACCTTTGAGTAGTCATCATAAAAACCCAGCAAACACAGCGCCAGCATGGATAACAGCGTGAGCGTTACCAGCGGGTTCCATTGCGCCCACATCA
>DPAW01000380.1 GCA_003517285.1 Verrucomicrobiales bacterium | reverse complement strand
CGCGCACTGGAATCTCAGCTTGCGTTAGATGCTTTTTCACGTCTGCCACGCTGTATTCGCCGAAGTGGAAAATACTGGCGGCAAGAACGGCATCGGCCTGCCCCTGCTTGAGGACATCCACCATATGATCGAGATTGCCCGCCCCACCGCTGGCCACTAAGGGCACGCCGACATTCTCGCTGATGCGACGGGTGATCTCGATGTCGTAACCCGCTTTGGTGCCGTCAGCATCAATGCTGTTCAGTACAATCTCTCCCGCGCCAAGCGCCACCGCTTCCTTGGCCCAATCAATGGCGTTCAGGCCAGCCTCCTTACGGCCGCCGTGAGTGAACACGCGCCAAGTGTCCGCGCCCGTTTGCTTGGCATCGATGCTAACCACGATGCATTGGCTGCCAAATTTCTCCGCGCCTTCCCGAATTAGCGGCGGGTTGGCAATGGCGGAGGAGTTGATGCTCACCTTGTCCGCGCCAGCCTTAAGCATCGTGCTCATATCTTCCACGGTACGAATACCGCCACCAACCGTAAGCGGCATGAAACACTGGTCGCCGGCACGCTCGATCACATCCACGATCGTCTTGCGCTCATGCGCGCTGGCGGTGATATCGAAGAACACCATTTCATCAGCGCCCTGCCGATTGTATTCCAGCGCCAGCTCCACCGGATCACCAACATTACGCAGTTCACCGGCCTCGGCCTTGCCAAATTGCACGCCACGCGTCACCTGTCCGTCATGGACATCAAGACACGGAATGACACGTTTGGCTAACATCAGCTTTTCGGGGCGGGAGACTAGCGGCGGGTTAAGGCGGCCACGAGTGAAAAAGTTTTTTGTACGTATACATACAATATTGTTGCCAAGGTGGGGTGTGGGCGTAAAGTCAGGGCATGAAGAGGTTAGCAGGCCTGTTGTTGGTGTTGGGTTTGGCCCCCCAGCTTTCCGCACAAATTTTTGGCCCCGGCGTGATTCACACCGGTCAGGGCGCACCGATCAAGATTATCGCTCCCAGCACACCGCAAGGAGCCCCGGCGACCACGGTGATTATCAATCCGCCAGCACCACAAGTGGCCGTGATGCAACCGCGATATGGTGGATACCATTATCCGCACCAACCTTTTCACACCCACACACAGCGCGGTCTACCGATGCATTCCATGTCCATGACACCAGGCTTTATGTATGCCCGACCGATGTACGTGCGCCCGACACTCGGTTCCATGATAATTATCACGCCACCTATGGTGGATTCCATGATGCCCGCACGCACGGTTTTTGGACGATGACCTGAAAAAATCAATTTTCCACCGAAAACCGGCGTTTTTTTAACAAACGGCGGTTTTTTCGTTTTCCGGCACAGACTATGCTGTGAATAACCTGTTAACAAACACAATAAATCCAAGGAAGGACTGTGTTAATGAGGAAAATTGTATTTTTTACCGTTGTTGCGTTCACCTGCGAGGTGCAGGCGCAGAATCTCTTTAGCCCCTTTCGCGGCCTGGCGTTTCCGCGCCTAAACGCTGCGGGCATTCCCAATCCCCGACAACCACAGCCTGCACCATCGCCCGGGCCTCAAACCCGCGGGCCGGTAAGTACCACCACTGTGGCCATCGGTGCCGCGGTGGGCGGAGTGATCGGGTCCAATAGCCAAAAAGGCGCCGAAGGCACAGCGATTGGCGGCGCTGTGGGGCTTTTGATTGGCCAAATGCTGGATAATAAAGCCGCGAAAAAGGCCCGGCAACGGGCGCAAACAGCCAATCCTCAACAAACTCTCCCGCAAGGACCTGTGACTGCCGGCGCGCCACAAATTGATCCGGTGACTGGGTTGCCCATTGATCCCAATGCCTCAGCCCCCGCCACACCGCCAGCCATTGATCCGGCCACGGGATTGCCGGTGGGAGTGAGAGCTCCATCGCCCACGGCTGTACCGGTTCCGGCAGTTCGTCAGGCACTGACACCCCGCCAGCGGGTAAACAAGCTTTTCGGACGTTGAGTATTTTGGCATACTTTCCCGTCAAAGGAAGAGCTATGAAAAACGTGCCTGCTATTTTGATCACCGCTGCCTTGCTTGGGGTCGCGGCCTGCACCAATGTCAATTCGCCCAACGGCCCGAGTGTCACCGAGCTACGGCCTAGCGAACGCGGTTTTGTGGCCGGGCTGGGTATTGAATCCCAGGATCTGGTGACCATTTCCGATAAAATGGCACGCGGCATTCTCGGGGCTGAACCGATCGCCAACGCGCAGGGCAAACCGGTGGTCGTGCTTGAGCCGATCGACAACGACACGCGCTTTCCGATTGATCAGGATATTTTCCTGACGCGCATTCGCGTTGCGCTCACGGGCAATGCCAATGGCAAAATTCAGTTTGTCGCCCGCGAACACATCGACAAGTTGGAACGGGAACGCGATCTGAAAACCTCCGGCCAAGTAACGGGCGGCGATAAGTTAGAGGGCAATGAATTTAAGGGGGCGGATTACATCCTCACCGGCACCTTCAAGGCCATCTCAAGCCGAGGTGCCGCCGGCGCGAGCGATTATGTGCTCTATACGTTTCAGCTCATCAATCCCAACAACACCGACATCGTCTGGGAGGGATTTCATGAGATCAAGAAACAGGGCAAAGACGACGTGACCTACCGCTAGGCCTGCATCCGCTGCATCATGAAGTTTGCCACGGCCACCCCGCTGCTGTGTTTGTTGTTTACGCTGTGGATGACCGCCTGTCAGACGCCGGACATCCAGCCCACTCCAGAGTATTCCGATGATCTCGTCATCGAGGGCAAACGCCTCATTGCCCAAGCCCCCAGGCAGGACAAAAACCTCTGGCGCCTGCGCGTGGGCTTGATTGCCCTCAAGCAAAATCAAGCCAACGAAGCCAGGGCCTTGTTTGATGCCGCCATGCCCGCGGCCGGGCAGATTCTCCAGACCGATGCCAGCACGCGTATGGCCCAAAGCCTGTTCTCGCCGGAGAACGTGAAGGGATTCCACGGGGAACCTTACGAACGTGCCATGGGCTGGTTTTATCGCGGCCTGATTTACTGGATGGACGGCGAACCGACCAATGCTCGCGCCTGTTTCCGCACCGCGCAATTGATGGATGCGCTGGCCGAGAGACAGCAGTACCGCGCCGACTGGGTGATACTAGATTATCTCGACGGCTTCATCACCGCCAAGCTCGGCAAGGACGGTTCAGCCGCCCTGCAACGCGCCCGCGAACACGCCGGCGCCATCGCCCTGCCCGATTACAATCCGGCGGCCAATACGTTAGTTGTGTTGCAGACCGGGTTTGGCCCGGTGAAAAAATCCGGCGGCGATGTCGGTGAAGCACTAGTTTACGATGCCGGTCATTCCGATGTTGCCCAGATCCGTATCACAGCCGCTAGCCAAACGGTGACCGCTCCGGTTTTTGACAACCTAACCCTGCAAGCCTCCACACGCGGCAGCCGTGCGATGGATCTGATACTGGCCCGCAAAGCCAACGTAAAAAAGGTTGGCGACACCATCGGAGATATCGGCACAGTGCCTGGGGTGGTGCTGGTGGATTATGAGGACACCCGCGATGCAGGGTTGGCATTACTGGGCGTAGGCTTGGTGGGAAAATTTATCGGCAACTCCGTTGAACCTCGCGCCGATACACGTACTTGGAACAACCTGCCGCAACATCTTAGCTTCGCCGCGCTGCAGTTACCCGCAGGCGAACATCCCGCCACCGTGGACTTTCTCGATACAACCGGCGCAGCCTTGCCCGATCGCAAAAAAAGTGTATTGTTAACTGTGCAAGCCGGCCGCGACACTGTGGTGCTGGTTGCCGACCGATAAAGGAAATTCATGAAACACCTGTTCACCCTCACCATCGCTCTGGCCATGCTCGGCTGCGGCACGCCGTCTGTCACCAAATCGGTTCAGGCCAATAACAGCAAGTTCGTCGCGCTCGGTTCTCTCGGCAGCCAGCTTGTACAATGCACGGCGTTGCAGGAGACCGTGTTGCCCGATGGTCGGCTGCAGGTGCGCGCGAATATTTTGAACCGCGCCAATAAACGACTAGATCTGCAGGTGAACTGCATTTTCAAGGACGAGCAGGGCTTCGCCACCGGTGATGAAACGCCCTTCCGCACGTTGATTCTTGATGAGACCGCGCAGGAAACCGTGCTGTTTACTTCGCTCAATCCCCAAGCCAAAAACTACACCGTGCGCGTGCGGCTATCGCGCTGATTTAATCCCATGAAAACAATTGCCCTTGCCCTGCCCGTCTTCGTGCTATTCGGCTGCGCCACTGTACCGCCCGCACCCACGGTCCACCGCGTAAATGGCGTACCGGTGTACCAAAACAACGCCGAAGCCAAGTCCGGTAAGCAGTTCATTTACACCGAATCGCCCGCCACCCCACTGCATGTCCTTTACACGGCCGAACAGGCCAAGGCGATTCTGGATGAATTCAAGGTCACCTACGCTAAGCTCGGCGCGCCCAAGATTGATGTCCGCGTTAACCTGCCCAAAGGCGCCGTACAGGTGCCGCAGGTACCCATCGTCTCCGGCGGCGTCGCGCCCGCGATTGATCCGGCCACCGGCCTGCCCATGCCTGCCGGAGCCGCTCCGGCCGGGGGCGGCCCCGCACCGGGCGGCATTCCCGGACGATTGTTCGACACCAACGAACTCGCCACCCAACAGACCAAACGCGAGGTTGAACGACTGTTCGGCCGTCCTCTGCGCATGGCCGGGGTGACTTTGGTGGATGCGGCGCAGACCAATCTCCCTGAATTGTCGCTGGAGATTTTAATCAGCGAACGCGACTTGAAGGTCGTGGGGTTGAATGGCGAAAGATCCTACACCGTGCCGGACATTCAGGTGACCGCCACACAGGCTGCCGATGGCACCATCGTAGGTCAGGCCAGCGTGCTAGATCTGTTTCCCCAGCCCAGTGCCGCCGCGCGCATACTCACGCGCTACGACATCCGTCAGCTCACCGAAGCCACGGCGCTCTCGCTAATGCGAGACATGAGCGCCACCGCGCAGTAATTATTTCACCCCGTAATTAATCGTCATCGCACTGCCCAAGATGCGATGGATCGCAACGTTGTGACAACCAAGATTGCGCAGCATTTGATCAACGCCATCCTGCGCTGGGTAATGCTCTAAAGATTCATGAATGTACGCATAAGCCGGCGCGTCGCGGCAGAAGATTTTCCCGAACACCGGGACCATCCACTTTAAGTATGTGAAATACGCCCAGCGCCACGGGGCAAAGGAAGGCTTACCGAAATCCAGCACCATAATCCGGCCACCCGGCTTGGCCACTCGGTACATTTCACGCAACCCTCCCTCGAAATCGGCCAAGTTCCGCAGTCCGTAAGCGATGGTAACGATCTCAAAATGGTTATCGGGAAACCCGGTGGCTAGGGCATCGCCGCGCTGGAAGGTGACGCGGGTCAGTTCATCGCGGACCTTGGCGTAGTCCAGCATCACCTGGCTAAAATCTAGGCCGGTCACCTGCGTACCGCTATCGGCAAGCGCAAAGGACACGTCGCCGGTTCCACAGCAGAGGTCCAAAGCGTGATCCTCCACATTTGGATTGGCCAATGCCACAAAGCGGCGTTTCCAGTGGTGATGCAGGCCGAAGCTCTGCAAATTATTGATCAAATCGTAGCGCGGCGCGATGGTGTCAAAGAGCTTTTGCACGCGTTCGGCGCGTGTGGCGTCATCGGCAAAATATCCCTTAACCATCGGGACAAAAGGTAGCATAAAAGAATCGGGAAGCCCGCGCCAAAAAAGTTTTTTCAAATAAATCGGCACTTCGTGCCGTCAGGAAAAGGGTTGCCAAAAACCCGGGCGACCCCTAAACCCCGCCATTCACGAATGGGCAAGACACTGGTCATCGCAGAGAAACCCTCCGTTCAGACGGACTTGGCGCGTGTGCTAGGCAAGGAGCTGGGCAAGTTCTCCAAGAAGGGCAAGGACCGGAATAGCTATTTCGAGAACGACGCGGCGATCATTACCTCGGCCGTGGGGCATTTGGTGGAGTTAAAAATGCCCGAGGGCCCGAACGGCAAAAAACTGCCATGGGGCATCAAGCATCTGCCGGTGATTCCAAATCAATTCGAACTCCAGCCGATTGAAAAAAGCGAGAGCCGACTTAAACTGTTACTGCGGCTGATCCGAAACAAAGAGGTCGAAACCATCGTGAATGCCTGCGATGCCGGCCGCGAAGGGGAATTGATTTTCCGCTACATAATGGCTCTGGCCAAGGTGGATAAACCTCTCAAGCGCATGTGGATGCAATCCATGACTGACGGCGCGATTCTGGAGGCGTTCGACCGGCTGCGCGAGGATGGGCGAATGAAGCCTCTGGCAGATGCGGCCTTGTGCCGTTCGGAGAGTGACTGGCTCGTGGGATTGAATGGATCGCGAGCATTGACGGCGTTCAACTCGCG
>DPAW01000178.1:1862-7270 GCA_003517285.1 Verrucomicrobiales bacterium | reverse complement strand
AGGAGGCGAGATAGATCACATCGAAGTGTTCGGGCCGCCGGTGAATGCGGCGGCGGACAGCAAGAATTTTGTGCTGTGTCCCGGGCGCGAATACGACCGCTCGCCCTGCGGTACCGGCACCAGCGCCAAGCTCGCCTGCCTGCACGCCGCCGGCAAACTGCAGCCCGGCCAGAGCTGGCGGCAGGCTGGGATTCTCGACACGGTTTTCGAAGGCTTCGTGCAGGAAGCTCCCGAGGGCGGCGTGATTCCCACCGTGAAAGGCCGTGCCTTTGTCACCGCCGAGAACGATTTGATCGTGCATCCCAATGACCCCTTTGCCGCCGGCATTGGGCAAGCCCGCTGACGTGTCCGACGCCGACTCCAGAGACCACGATGTTCTCATCATTGGCGGCGGCGTCATTGGTCTATGCTGTGGATGGTCGCTCGCTCGGGCCGGTCGCACGGTCACCATTTTTGATCGCCACCCCACGCGGCGCGAATCCTGTTCTGATGAAAATGCCGGCATGGTGGTGCCCAGCCATTTCATTCCGCTCGCCGCACCCGGCGTCATTGCGCAGGGTCTCAAGTGGATGCTCAATCCCAAGAGCCCGTTTTACCTGCGGCCACGGCTGGATCCCGCGCTCTGGAGTTGGTGCTGGCAATTCTTCAGGCACGCCAATGCTCGGCATGTTGAGGAAACTAAACAGTTGCTTGCTGATTTCAGCCTCGAAAGCCGCCGCCTGTTTCTGGAATGGGCTGAAGAATTACAATTTGATCTCACCACGCGCGGCCTGATGATGCTGTGCCGCACCGAGGCAGGGCTGGAGGACGAAGCCAAGGTCGCTGCACTAGCCGCCGCCGTGGGTGTGAAGGCCGAAGTGTGCGATGCCGCGCGTGTGCGTGAGCTGGATCCGGATGCGCAGATGGACGTGGCCGGTGCCGTATGGTTTGCACAGGATTGTCATCTCGATCCGCTGGGTTTTCTCGAAGCCCTACGCACGGCCATTCGCGCCAAGGGCGGTCGGTTTCTCGAAGGCGAATGCGCCGGGTTCAACCGTCAAGGCGACCGTCTGACCGGTATTCGCACCACGGCCGGCGAAACGCTCAATGCCGAGCACGTTATTCTGGCCGGTGGCGCATGGACACCCGAGCTCACGCGTCAACTTAGCCTACGTATTCCAATGCAAGGCGGCAAAGGGTACTCGCTCACGCTGCGCGAGCCCGCCGAGTTGCCGCGCCTTTGTTCGTTGCTCAAGGAAGCGCGCGTCGCCGTCACGCCGATGGGCAACAAGCTTCGCGTCGGCGGCACGATGGAAATTTGTGGTACCGACCTTTCGATCAACCTCACCCGCCTGCAGGGCATCATTGAGGGCTTCTGTGAATTCTTCCCCGCCTTCAGCCCGGACGACTTCACCGGCATCGAGCCGTGGTCCGGCCTACGCCCCTGCACGCCCGATGGGCTCCCCTGCATCGGCCCCATCCCCGGCACACAAAACGCAACTGTCGCCACCGGCCACAATATGCTCGGACTCAGTCTCGGCCCCGTCACCGGCGAACTGGTTGCGGCTCAACTCGCAGGCCAACCGTCTATTGCCTTCGATGCCCAGCGCTTGGATCCGCGGCGGTTTGCGTAAAAGGGGCTTGAGAACTTTGGCGTCCGGCCACACGCTTGGTCACGCATGAAAACGTGGATTCGAATTTATCTGAGTGCAGCCGTTCTGTTGGGCACGCTGTCGGTTTGGGCGGACGGGTTTGCCGTTGAAAAAACCAAGACCGGGGTGACGGTGAAGTATGACGGGAAGCTGTTTACGCGGTATGTGATTGGTCAGTCGAACAAGCCCTTTTTGTGGCCGGTGATCGGACCGAGCGGGGATGAGGTGACGCGGGCGTTCCCGATGGAGAAGCGCGAAGGTGAGCGGCATGATCATCCGCACCATCGATCCGTATGGTTCGGCCACCAGGGCACGGCTGGGTTTGATACCTGGCATGAACCGGCCAGTGGCCGCCGCACGAATCTCGGCAGCACCGTGCATCGTGAGTTTGTGAAGGTGAAAGGCGGTGACACGGCGGTGATCGTGACGCGCAATGATTATGTGGGCGACGGCAAGAAACTGTTGGCCGATGAACGTACGCATGAGTTCCGTGTGGAGAATGGCCATCGCATCATTGATGTGACGATCAAGTTCACGGCCGAACACGGCGACTGCAAATTGTCCGATCAAAAAGATTCCGGCTTTAGCGTGCGCGTGGCAACGAGTATGGACGTGGATAGCAAGAAAGGCGGCCGCGTGATTAACAGTAACGGCATCACCGACAAGGCCGCGTGGGGCAAGCGCGCAGAGTGGGTGGATTATCATGGGCCGGTCAATGGCAAGACCGTCGGCGTGGCGATCCTGAATCACCCGAGCAGTTTCCGGCATCCCACGCCGTGGCACGTGCGGACCTATGGTCTTTTCACTGCCAACCCCTTTGGCCTGCGCAGCCTTGGCCAAGGTAAGGACAGCAGTTTTACGCTCAAGAAAGGCGAGAGTATTACCCTGCGCCATCGGGTGATCTTCCATCTCGGCGACGAAAAAGCCGCCAAGATCGCCGAAGCGTATAAGGCCTACGCGTTGGAGAAATAATGCGATTTCTGGGCCTGTTTGTCTTATGCCTCGCTGCTTCGCTTCAGGCAGCAGTTTCGGGGGACTCCCAGATTCGAGCCAAGGCGGGCCCTTCTGAAATAGTAATCACCACTACGAGTCGATTAGCGGGGGCCATTCATTCACTGACATGGAACGGTCGTGAATTCATTGACAGTGTCGATCACGGGCGACAACTGCAATCGGCTTCGAATTTTGATGTAGGTTCTCAGTTCATCCCCGAAACTTTTAACCCCACCGAAGCGGGTTCGCGGATTGATGGTGTTGGGCCGAATAGCATGAGTGTTCTACATGCGTTGACGGCCAAGGGGAACGTTTTGAGCACGGAGAATCAAATGGCGTTTTGGTTACAGCCGGGTGAAAAATCCTTTGGCAATTTGGCAAAAAATACCACTGCCTTATCTAACCATCTCCTTAAAAAAAGAGTAACGATCGGGGTGCATGGATTGCCTCATGCGATCGGTTACGACGTAACGTTTACAGTCCCAAAGAGAGAACATCACCGGTACGCCCAATTCGAAGCAGTGACAGGCTATATGCCACCGGCCTTTTCTAAGTTTTGGACTTATGATCTTACGAAAAAGAAATTACTGTCTTTGTCTGATGGGCCCGGAGAGCAATCCCTTCCGGTGATATTTTCTACACTGGATAGGCAGCATGCCATGGGTGTGTGGTCTCCCGGTCAACCCTCCAAAGGTTTTGAGCGGGCGGGCTATGGAAGATTTCGCTTTGAAACGGAAAAGGTTGTGAAATGGAATTGCGTGTTTCGTGAAACAAATCCAAATCGTTTGTCTGCGGGGAATTATTCATACCGATCATACGTTTTGGTTGGTTCATTGAAAAATGTTACGGAGACAATGAATGCTCTGCATCGGAGATATTTTTAGTTGATCCCTGATAAGAATTGATTTTGGTACAGGGCAAAGAATGTGTACTCATTTTTAAGAAAGGAGAAAGTATTCTGTTGCGGGATCGGATAATTCTTCATCTCAGCGATGAATATTTCTCAATTTTTTTAAATCTATAAGGCTTATGAGGCACAGAAATAATTCATCAAATATACACCCGGAAAAAAAATTTGGAAAATTGTTGCAATTGAGAATGAGTATCAATAAGGATTTCCCACCCAGTTAAAATTTTTATAGAACAATGAATAAAATAAGCTCTTTAATATCGTTTACAGCCATCTTTTTCACTGCGTGTGTGGGGCCTAATAATGGTCATGACATGGGTGAAATGGAGACATTACCGGTAGAAAAACGTGTGGCATTCATGTCTGGGCATGTTGTGGCAGGACTGAAGCTATTTCGTGCTGGAGCGCCTGATCAGGCAGCGAAACACCTATTGCATCCGGTATCTGAAACTCACCAAGCAGAGCGTGCTGGTATCGATAAACTAGGTTTTAAAGGGGAAATTTTCGAAACTGTTTCGAAAGCGCTAGATGAGGGGAAGCCTGCAACAGAGGTTGAGCCAATGTTAAAACAGGCTGAGGAGAATATTAATTTACTCCAAAAGAATGCAGGAGGTGATCCTGCGGATATCATTCTATATCTCATGGCGACTGTTGATGAAGAATACGAAATTGGCGTTAAAATGGGGAAGATTACGGACCCAGGTGAATATCAAGATGCGTACGGATTTTCGGTCGTTGCTTTGCGTATTGCAAAACAGATAAAAGGAAAAAATACCAAAAACTTAGTTTCTTCCTTAGAGGCTCTGGTAAAACTGTGGCCTGAAAATGGTCCTTTAGCTGACTCAAAACCGACATCTGTGGAACGGGTTACAAATCATACAGCCAAGGTGGTCGCCTCTCTTGATTCCATCAAGTAACTTTGAAAACATCCCAGATCGGATACAATTATGTAACTGACTAAGCCTCTACTATATTGACACTGATTTTTAATGCTTCTTTCAACCGCTTTTAAAAAATGAAACTAACATCGTTCCTAATAGCCCTCGCCGGATTCACCGCAAACATGATGATTCATGCAGCGGAGATTAATGTCTACTCACATCGCCATTACGATTCGGACAAAATATTGTTTACCCAGTTTACAAAGGAAACGGGTATTAAGGTAAATGTGGTAAAAGCTAGCGCAGATCAGCTCATTCAAAGACTAATCAGTGAAGGGAAAAACTCGCCAGCTGACGTACTTTTGACTGTAGATGCTGGTCGTTTATATCGTGCTAAGGCGGCGGGAGTCCTGCAGTCAGTTGAGTCAGCGGCTTTAAATAAGAATGTGCCTGCGGCCATGCGTGATCCAGAGGGTCATTGGTACGGGATGACCGTTCGCGCTCGGGTTCTTGTGTATTCGAAAAGTCGGGTCAAGCCCAGTGAGCTTTCAACTTATGAAGATTTGGCTAATTCCAAATGGCGTGGACGTGTGGTGGCCCGTTCTTCTAGCAACATATACAATCAGTCGCTACTTGCCTCAGTAATTGATGCGCATGGAAGTAAACAAGCTCTGGCCTGGGCCAAAGCAGTTCGTGGTAATATGGCTCGGTCTCCGCAAGGAAGTGATCGCGACCAAGCCCGAGCAGTTGCTGCAGGACTTGCGGATGTTGCCATTATGAATACCTACTATCTAGGAATTTTAGCGAATTCATCCACAGCAGCGGATCGCGATGTGGCAAGTAAAGTTGCGGTATTTTTTCCGAATCAAAAAGATCGAGGGACTCACGTTAACGTTAGTGGCGGTGGGGTAACTGCGAGTGCAAAAAATAAGAGAGAAGCGATCAAGTTTTTGGAGTTTCTCACTAGCCCCAAGTCTCAGGAAACCTTCGGTA
>DPAW01000178.1:982-1464 GCA_003517285.1 Verrucomicrobiales bacterium | reverse complement strand
GCAGACGACGTGAATCTCACAGTGCTGGGTAAAAACAATTCTGAGGCAGTCAAATTATTTGATCGAGCAGGGTGGGAGTAAGGTGCGTATTCACAGATACCTTTGGTTCAATTGGTAAGCTCATCTGTTAGATTATTTCGTAATCTAAAGCAGGATGTGCGGTTCAAGTTCAATACTTGGACCGCACTTGCTTTATTCATTGGTGTTTTTATATTTATTCCTATGGCTGAGGTGCTTTGGCATCTTGGTAATTCATCGGATAATTGGGGTCATCTCAAAGAAACCGTTTTGGGCCGGTATTTAAAAGGCTCAGTTATTTTGGTTGTCGGTACCCTTACTTTGTCCATTTGTGTGGGGGTCTCGACTGCTTGGTTAGTTGTATGTTGTGAATTCCCCGGAAGGCGGTTTTTCGAATGGGCATTAATTTTACCCTTAACCATTCCTACTTTTATTGCTGCTTATGCGTACTTTGATTTTTTGGA
>DPAW01000178.1:0-574 GCA_003517285.1 Verrucomicrobiales bacterium | reverse complement strand
TACGCTGTTACAATTCTGGTGCTTTCTTTCGTGCTTTATCCTTACGTTTATTTGATGGCTCGTTCGGCTTTTTCTCGACAAGGCAGTCGGTATCTTGAGGCCTCAAGAACATTAGGTCATGGACCATTATCTACATTTTGGCGCGTTGCTTTACCATTGGCTCGTCCGGCGATCGTGGCTGGTGCCAGTTTAGTGGTTATGGAAACTCTTAACGACTATGGGGCGGTACAACATTTTGGTGTGCCGACCTTTACTACGGGAATCTTTCGCACTTGGACTGCCTTAAACGATATGCCCGGTGCATTGCGATTAGCTGCCTTTTTGATGCTGTTTATTCTCTTTATTTTATTGATTGAAAAATTACTTCGTTCTGGAGCTCGATATCACGGAGATAAAACAACTGGCCTAGCGTTTCAGCGTTATTCACTAGGAAAAATTAAGGCTTTCGCGGCCGTTTTTTGCTGTCTTATCCCTCTGGCTTTCGGGTTTATCATTCCGGTTACTCGCCTTGGACTTTGGGCTTACGAAGCGTTGGAGAATAATTTTGATCAAACACACTTTATCAAACTTACTT
>DPAW01000238.1 GCA_003517285.1 Verrucomicrobiales bacterium | reverse complement strand
CACGCCGGCTTCCACCAAATCATTACTCACCTCCTGCGCCTCCTCGGGAGGCACACAGAGAATCGCCATGCGGACAAGGTTTTGCTCCACAAACTGACGCAATTCGGTCATAGAGTAAACCGGTTGCGTGACACGTATGTCATTTACCTGCACGGCCCGCACATCAAATGCAGCGACAATGTCAAAACCCTCTTTGGCAAATCCGCGGTATGACAGCAGCGCCCGCCCAAGGTTGCCAACGCCCACGAGTACAACCGGTTGCAGATGGTTCGTCCCGAGGAGATCGGAGATCATCTTGATCAATTGCTCCACATCATAACCCAACCCGCGGGTGCCGAATTGACCAAAATAAGTAAGGTCCTTGCGCAATTGCGGTGACTTCACGCCCGCGGCCCCAGCCAGAGCCTCACTAGAAACCGTCTTGATCCCGTTCTCCAACAACCTCTGCAGACAGCGCGAATAGATTGAGAGCCGATACACCGTTTTACGCGGGATATCAGCTTTCTCAATTTTGGCGCTTTTTTTAGCAGGCATCAGTCAGTTCAAGCGGAATAGGTTAAGTCTCTGCCTCCCACGTCGATGGGTCAAGATTTAAGGATTGCAGCCGGCTTGTTGCACGCAGAAACTTCCGCATGCGTATTTGTCTCGCACTGTTTATTTCCGTCCTTGCAATCCAAGCCGCCCACTGGAATCAATTTCGCGGCCCCGAAGGCACCGGCCACACCAAGGCAGACCTTCCCCTAACATGGAGCGAAACAGAAAACGTCGCTTGGAAAACTGCCATCCCCGGACGCGGCTGGTCGTCGCCCGTGCTCTGGGAAAACCAAATCTGGCTGACCACCGCCACGCCCGACGGCAAACAACTCACCGTGCTGTGCCTCGACGCTCTGACCGGCAAGATCCTCCATCAGCAAAAAATGTTCGATGTCACCGATCCGCAGTTCGCTCACAAGTTCAACAGCTACGCTTCACCCACGCCGGTTGTGGAGGCCGGCCGCGCCTATGTCTCCTGGGGCTCGCCGGGCACTGCCTGCATTGACACCAAAACTTTTAAAGTGCTCTGGACACGGCGTGATTTGGATTGTGACCATTTCCGCGGTGCTGGCTCCTCTCCGATTCTCTGGAATAATCTGTTGATCAACAATCATGACGGAGCGGACGTGCAATACGTCTTCGCGCTCGACAAGCAAACCGGCAAGACCGTTTGGAAAACGCCGCGCTCCGTTGATTTCCAGGACCTCGATCCCGAAGGCAAACCTAAGCGCGACGGCGATATGCGCAAAGGCTACAGCACGCCTCACATCGTCACCGTTAATGGCAAGCCCACCCTCCTCAGTTCAGGAGCCATGGCGCATTATGCCTACGATCCCGTTGATGGTCGTGAATTGTGGCGTGTGGTGGAGCGCAAGCAACACAGTGCCAGCACGCGTCCCGTCTTTGGCCATGGTCTCTGTTATTTCCCAACAGGATTTGGCAAGGGGCAGCTACTGGCTGTCGATCCGAACGGCAAAAATGACACCACCGAAACTCACATCAAATGGCGTCTCGCGCGCAGTGGTGTTCCGGAAAAGCCGTCACTTCTATTGGTTGGCAATCATCTTTATATGGTGGATGACCAAGGCGGTCTGGCTACCTGCGTGGACGCGAAAACCGGAGAAGAAGTTTGGAGCGAACGATTGGGCGGCAATTACTCCGCCTCTCCAATTGTGGTCAACGGCCGGATTTATGCCTTTAGCGAGGAGGGAAAATCCGTCGTCTTTGCCGCTTCCCCGAAAGGTTTCCAAAAGCTGGCCGAAAACAAATTGACCGGCGGCTTCATGGCCAGCCCTGCCGTGCATGGGAATGCATTGATCCTTCGCACCAAAACCCATCTGTACCGGATCGGGAAATAGCTAATCCTGAAATCGGAATTCGTTGCTCAAAAAGAGCACCTGCGCCACCTCCACAAAGGCCTGTTCCCGTTGCCCGGCCGGAACGGCATTGATGTATTTCAAGGTATCAACTAGCTCCTCTGTTTTCGGAGAGCGCTGAAAGATTTTTTGGTATAACAACTTCACCCGCGCCTGCCCAAGCGGATGCGGTACGGTGGCTTTGAGCATCTGCTCGGATTGCGCAATCATGAACGGGCTGTTCATCAGGAACAATGACTGTTGCGGCACAATGTTCTCGTACCGCTTCGGGCAATGCGCATCGGGATTGGCAAAATCAAAAGTCCGAAATAATGCCGGCAGGTTTTGTCGATCCACATATCCGTACACCGTGCGGCGTTTGGATCCTGGATGCGTGTGGATTTTCTCCGGCCTTCCGCCAACCTTCAAATCCAGAACGCCCCCCGCCTGCAACACTGTGTCGCGCAGGGCCTCAAACGAAACGCGTTGCCGGTTCATTTTCCACAATAACCGATTGGAGGGATCGACCTTCACCAAGGCAGCCCGATTATCACTCGCCTGTTGGTAGGTCGCCGAAAGCATGATCCAGCGGTGCAATTTCTTAACCGACCATCCTTCCTGTACAAACCGATGTGCCAACCAATCCAATAGCTCCGGATGCGACGGCGGCTGGGCCCGTAGCCCAAAATCGCTCGGCGTCAGCACCAGGCCTTGTCCAAAATGATGAGCCCAGACGCGATTTACCAGCACGCGAGCGGTCAATGGATTACCCGGATGTACTATCGCCTGTGCCAACTCCAATCGACCGCTCCCCTTCGCAAAGGGTTTTCGGTCTGGCGCCAAATGCGCGAGGAATTGCCTTGGCACCGCGGGACCGTGATTACCTGCCGTGCCGCGAATATAAATGTACGGATTCACCGGCTTCGGCTTATCCACCAACACATGCGCGCGTGGCGGAGCTCCGGGATGGTCGGCCGCCAGCTTGCTCAACTGCCCCTTCATCTCATTCAGGCGATTCCGCACGCTGAACAACAGGCTGTTCGGATTCGAAGGTGAAAGATTCTCATCCACGTGAGTCGGGCTGCTCGGGCCAAATAACACCAAACGAACCGACTCCCATTGGGGGTCTGGCAGTCCGGTTGCTTTCGGGTTCGCCTTCAAGGCGGCTTCCCAGCGCTTTGTGACTTCAGCAAACACCTTACGATATTGCCCAGGCAAATCATCCGCGTCCGGATCGATCAGCGGACTCCCGTTCTTCTGCAGCCCATGCCATGCCGCAAACAGCGGATGACCGTTCTTTTTCCAATCCCCCAAAGTCCGCCGCCAGTTACCAGCAGCGATATGATTTAACTTTCGCGTCGTGAGGAGTTGATTCAATGGAGCGCCCGACAGTTTTTCCTTATCGGCCTCTTTTGCCGCAATCATATAATCCACCGCACGCGCGCGAAGTTCACGCCGCTTTTGCGTCAGTGTCCGGTTCCGGAAATTTTCAATGGCC
>DPAW01000093.1 GCA_003517285.1 Verrucomicrobiales bacterium | reverse complement strand
CATCCGCGTTAGTGCGATGTTGCACTTACCGGGCTTGGTGTTGACGGATCAGGTGAACCAAATCGTGCAGGCAGTGACAAAGCTGGGTCATGCGGTGCGCGGGTTATACGGGGAAGGTACCGAGGCGCTCGGGCATATTTTTCAGGTGTCCAACCAAATGACGTTGGGCGAGAGCGAGGCGGATATCATTGAGCGGATTCATAAGGTGGTGCTGCAGATTATCGAGCACGAGACCAACGCACGAGGGACGTTGCAGCAGGGGAAACCGAAGGAATTGTTCAACCACATCGGTCGCGCGTACGGCGCGCTGGCCAATGCTCATATCGTGAGCAGCAAGGAATCGATGAACCAATTGTCGCTGATCCGCCTCGGCGTGAAGCTGGGTATGTTCGATGAATTGAAGACCTCGGTGGTGGATGAGCTCTTTTTGATTACGCAACCGGCGCATTTGCAGCAGTTGGTGGGGGAAAAATTGTCCGGTGAAGAACGCGACGTGCACCGGGCGGATTTGCTTCGCAGCCGTCTGAGCGGGGTGCAGGGGCCGCAGGTGAGCGAATAGGAAGGGAAAGCTCCCAGATTCCGTCCAATTCTTTAGGGTTTTACGCTTTGCTGGGCATAAGTTGGCATTTGGATTGCTGGACGAAAACGGGGATTTCAGTTAAATTAAATTTTGAGCGATGAGTGACGAGGGCATGAGCAATTTTACGCCGCGAGCGCAGCAGGTGCTGGCGTTGGCGCGCAAGGAGGCGGACCGATTTAACCACAACTTTGTGGGCACGGAGCATTTGCTGCTTGGGCTCATCAAGCTTGGGCAGGGCGTGGCGGTTAACGTGCTCCAGAAGATGGGACTCGATTTGGAGACGGTGCGGCTTGAGGTGGAAAAACAAGTCGGCACGGGCCCGGACCAAAAACAGGTCGGCAACATTCCCTACACCCCGCGCGTGAAGAAGGTTCTGAACCTTGCCTCCAAGGAAGCCAAGCAACTGCAGCACACCTACGTGGGTACCGAGCACATTTTGCTGGGGCTCCTGCGTGAAGGCGACGGAGTGGCCGCGCGCGTGCTTAAGAACCTCGACATTGATATCGAACAAACCCGCCAAGAAATTCTCAAGGAACTCGATCCCAACTTCACCATGAGCGATGAGGAGATGGAGGAGGAAGAGGAAGGCGAGGAGACCGCGCCGACAAAGGGCGGCAAAAAGGGCAATAAGACGCCCGCGCTGCGCGCCTTCGGACGCGATCTCACCGAGATCGCGCGCAAAGGCGAGATGGATCCGGTAATCGGCCGGGCCGACGAAATCGAGCGCGTCATCCAGATTCTCTGCCGCCGCACCAAGAACAATCCCGTACTCCTCGGTGAAGCCGGCGTGGGAAAGACGGCGATTGTTGAAGGGCTCGCCCAAGAAATTGTAGCCGGCAATGTGCCGGAACTCCTGCGCGATCAACGAGTGGTGACACTTGATCTTGCCCTAATGGTGGCGGGCACCAAATACCGCGGACAATTTGAGGAACGCATTAAGGCGGTGATGGATGAAATTCGTCGGGCCAAGAACGTAATCCTCTTTATAGACGAGTTACATACCATCGTCGGCGCCGGCTCGGCGGAAGGCACGATGGACGCGAGCAACATCATCAAGCCCGCACTCAGCCGAGCAGAACTGCAATGCGTGGGTGCCACGACGCTCAATGAGTATCGTAAATACATTGAAAAAGACGCCGCCCTAGAACGCCGTTTCCAAACCGTGAAAGTGGAGGCCCCGTCGACTGATGAAGCCGTGGAAATCCTCAAGGGCCTGCGTGGCAAATATGAGGATCACCATAACGCCGAGATCTCCGATGAAGCGGTTGAGGCGTCTGTTAAACTTTCCGATCGCTACATCACGGCGCGTTATCTACCGGATAAGGCAATTGATGTCATGGATGAGGCCGGTTCCCGGGCTCGCATCAAAACCATGACTCGCCCGCCGGAGATCAAGGAACTCGAGCAGAAGATCGAGGAGATTAAGGAGAAGAAGGAAGAGGCGATCAAGGAACAGGATTTTGAGCGCGCCGCCGCCATGCGCGACGAGGAAAAGCAGGCCAAGGAAAACCTTGAGACTTCCATGGAGGAATGGAAAGTCGCCAGCGCGGACAATCGCGTGGTGATTTCCGATGAGGACATCATGCAGGTAATTTCCAAGTGGACCGGCATTCCCCTGCAGCGGATGGAGAAGGACGAGATCAAGAAACTCCTCAGCATGGAAAAAACGCTGGAGGAAACGATCATCGGCCAGAGCGACGCCGTCGAGGCTTTGAGCAAGGCACTGCGACGTTCCCGCGCGGATCTCAAGGATCCCATCCGGCCGATCGGCGCCTTTGCGCTGCTGGGCCCTACCGGCGTTGGTAAAACGCTGCTGGCTAAGACGATTGCCAAGGAACTCTTTGGTGATCCCAAGGCGTTGATCCAGATCGACATGAGCGAATACATGGAGAAATTTGCCAGCTCACGGCTGGTGGGTTCGCCTCCGGGATATGTCGGATTTGAAGAGGGCGGTCAATTGACCGAGCAGGTGCGCCGCCGGCCGTATTCGGTGGTGCTCTTTGACGAGATTGAAAAGGCACACCCGGATGTGTCCAATATGCTGCTCCAGATTCTGGAGGAAGGTAAGCTGACAGACAGCCAGGGTCGCACGGTTGATTTTCGGAACACGATTATTTTGCTTACTTCCAACGTAGGTGCCGAGAGCGCTAAGAGGAGCAAGTCGATCGGGTTCAACAATTCCGATGAGGATGTCGATTACGAGAAGATGAAGGAACTGATCATGGACGAAGCCAAGAAGGCGTTTCGTCCGGAGTTTCTCAACCGGCTCGATGATGTCATCGTGTTCCACGCGCTCGACAAGCAGGCCTTGATGAAGATTCTCGATCTTGAGATCGGCAAAGTCGTGGAACGTCTGGAGAAAAAGGACATCAATCTGGTGCTCGACGAAAAGGCCCGCGATTTCCTAGTGGAAAAGGGCCACGATCCCGAGTACGGCGCGCGGCCGATGCGGCGCGCGGTGGAACGGTTCATGGAGGACCCGTTGGCCGAGGAAATTTTGCGAGGCAAACTGGTCGAAGGCCAGCCGATTCAAGTATCGGCCGACGAAGACAAACTGACCTTTACGCAAAAATCGGCCGCTGAAACCGCTGTGGCCGGCGACTAATTCGCGACCTGCGGGGCGCATCAAAAGGAGTGAGGTGGCATGAGCGCCGCCAAGGGGGAATTATCCAGCTTTGTGATAGGCATGGGCCGCGTGGCGCTGTTGGCGTGCGAGGTGGTTCGTTCCTTATCCTCCGTTCGCCTGAACTGGGCCGAGTTCATAAAGCAAATGCACTTCATTGGCCTGAAGTCGCAGTTTGTGGTCCTCACCACCGGCGCTTCCACCGGCATGGTGTTTTGCGCGCAGACGTTCTACCAATTTCACAAGGTCAAGATGGACACCGCCACACTCAGCGTTGTGGGCGTGGCCATGACCAGTGAGCTCGGGCCTGTGCTGGCCGGGCTGATGGTGGCGGGCCGTGTGGGGGCGGCTATGACCGCCGAGATTGGCACGATGCGGGTGACCGAGCAAATTGATGCGCTGCGTACGATGGCTACCCATCCGGTGGATCATCTCGTGGTGCCGCGTGTATTGGCTACGGTGATTTCCATGCCGCTGCTCACGGTGTTGGCCTGGGTCGTGGGGATTTTCGCTGCCATGATTTTAGCTAGTTCGTTGCTTGGCATAGAATCCGCCTTTTCGCTCAAGCATATGTACTTTTACACCGATGCAGAGGATGTGGTGATGGGAGTAATTAAGGCGCTAGTGTTCGGGCTCTTGATTTCACTGATCAGTTGTTATCGTGGTCTCAACTGCACTAACGGCGCCGAAGGCGTGGGGCGCGCCACCAACGAAGCAGTGGTGCAGTCGTGCATCGCAATTCTGGTCTCCAACTTTTTCCTCACACTCTTCCTGCGTTCGCTGTTGTATCCGGGCTAATGATTGAAGTTTCGAAAGTCCGAAAGAGCTTTGGAGACCAGGTGGTTCTCCGATCAATTTCCTTTTCTGTGGAAGCTGGCGAAAGTGTAGCGATCATTGGCCGCAGTGGCACTGGCAAGAGCGTTCTGATCAAACACCTCGTGGGACTACTGTCACCAGATGAGGGGGCGGTGCGGGTGGAGGGTCAAGATTTGGTGGGCATGAGTGAACGGCAAATGCTCAGCGTGCGACAGAAATTCGGCATGCTTTTTCAGGGCGCGGCTCTATTTGACTCCATGAATGTCCACGAAAACATCGCCTTCCCACTCCGTCGCTCGGGCGTGACTGATGGTGCGGAGATCAATCGGCGCGTGAAGTCGGTGCTTGGGCTGGTAGAATTGCCCGGGGTCGGCGGGAAAATGCCCTCGGAATTGTCTGGCGGCATGCAGAAACGGGTCGGCTTGGCCCGGGCCATTGTGCATCGGCCGCAGATCATTCTTTATGATGAGCCGACCACAGGGCTGGATCCGGTTGTGGCCGATAGCATCGATCAATTGATGATGCGCGTGCGAGACCAGTACAGTGTCACGTCGATCGTGATAACCCACGACATGCGCTGCGCCCGGCGCATGGGGCAGCGGATTATTTACCTGCGTGAGGGACAAGTTTATCTGGACGCCCCCGCTGAGGAGGTCTTCAATTCAGAAGACCCGCAGGTCAGTCGGTTCATCCGGGGCGAGGCGGATTTGAAGGAGGTGGATTTTTCATGAGCGGCGGACGCTTGGAATTTAAGGTCGGACTGTTTGTCATCGTGCTGCTGGGATTAGCGGCGGTGATGAGTATCAAGTTCAGCGAAACAGGCTTCGGCTTGCGCGACACTTATTCGCTGACCCTGCGTACTTCTAACGCTGGAACCATCATCCGAGATTCGCCCGTGCTGATGTCCGGGGTGAAGATTGGTTATGTCGATAGCTTTGATTTGACCGAAGACGGTAGTGAAGTCCTGATCAATGTGGAGCTCTACCCGGAATATAGCAAGGTCGTGCGCGAAGGGGTGACCTTTCGGATTAAATCCACCGGCTTCTTGGGGGACCAATTCATTGGCGTGTTTCCCGGTGAAACCTTTGGAGCGGAGTTGGCCGAAGGCACGGAGCACCCGTGTGAATCGCCGTTTGATGTGGAACAGGTCGGCCAAAAAGTCAGTGGCTTGATTGATCGGGTGGATGGCGCGGTGAAAAAGATCGATCTGTTGGTCGGCAACGTAAACACAAACTTGCTGAGCTCAAATTCCATGGAAAACATCACCGCGGCCATTGCGGAATTCCGGGTGACCTCGGAGAGGTTAAACCAAATTTCCACCAAAATAGACAATTTGATCACCACCAACGGCCCGGCTCTAACCACGGGGGTGGTTGAGCTGAGTGCCTTCGCCAAGGAATTGCGGGGTGCCGTGCAGGCCAATGCACCGGTGATTCAGGCCAGCATCACTAATTTCAATACCAGCATGGCCAATTTCTACGAGTTTACGGAGCAGTTGCGCGAGGCCATGGCCACCAACGCGCCGGCGATTCACACCAGCGTGACCAATTTCTCGGCGTTCACCCGCCGCCTGCATGCTTCGGCTGGGGAGCTTGAGGTGCTCATTGCTACCAACGCGCCCACCGTCCGAAGCGCGCTTAGCAACATTGAGACTTTTTCCGTGAAGCTCGATAAAACCACAGCCGATTTGCAATCCACGCTGGCCAATAACCGCACCAATATCACCGCGGTGGTGGAGAATCTGGCCACCGCCACTGAGAGCATCAAGGGCATTACCCAGAACGCGAACCGGATTCTTATGGAGATTGAGTCCGGCCAAGGTCTGGCGGGCGGACTCCTGAAGAACGAGGAGATGCGACTGCAATTTCAGGCCGTGCTCACCAACTTGAACGGAACGGCTATCCATTTCTCAAATCTCGCCAGCAACCTCAATGCCCGCGGGATTTTCTACAAACCCAAACCCGAGCGGCTCATCAATCCGCCGCGCAGCGTGAAGCCCAAGTGAGATGGACCGCGTGACGGTGTTCACGGCGTTCAATCCCGTGCAGGCGCAGATCGTGAGTACGCGTCTGCAAACAGCCGGGCTGGATGCCACCGTGGAAGGCGAGGCGGCCGCGCTGAGTATGGAAGGGTACTCGCTTGCCACCGGAGGGATTCGCGTGCAAGTTCCGTCCACTCAGGAAGACGAAGCACGTCGGTTGATCGAGTCGGATGAAGAAAACGAATCCTAAGCTCTGGAAAAAACTTCAGGCCCAGTTGGCGCCGGGTGAATTGAAGCTCGATGCGGCCACGCTAGAGGGGCATCAGGGCGATAAATGGTTTGCCACCGGTCAGCCCGAGGCCGTGGCTCTGCCCCGTTCGACTAAGGGGGTCAGCACAATTCTGAAGTTCGCGCATCGTCATCAAATCCCCGTGACACCGCGTGGCGCCGGTTATGGTTACGTGGGTGGGTGCGTGCCGTTATGCGGCGGTATCGCCTTGTCAGTTGCGCGCATGCGGCGGATCAAGGAAATCCATGAGGACGATTTCGTGGCTGTGGCCCAGCCCGGGGTGATTACTGCGGATCTTCAAACCAAAGCCGAGGCCAAGGGGTTGTATTATCCGCCTGATCCGGCCAGTCGAGCGGATTGCAGCATCGGCGGTAATGTGGCAACCAACGCCGGCGGACCGCGCTGCCTGAAATACGGCGTCACCTCCGATTATGTGTTGGGTCTGGAAGTGGTGCTGCCCGATGGCACGATCACGCGCGTGGGCAGTCGCACGCATAAAAACAAAACAGGCTTCGATTTTCCGCGCTTCTTCACGGGCACCGAAGGGTTGATGTGTGTGGTGACGGAAGTCACACTCAAGCTTCTGCCGTTGCCGCCGTATCACGCGGCGTTGTCCGTCGGCATGCCGTCCATTGCCGCGGCGGCCAAGGGGTTACGGCGCATTTTTAAGGCGGGCTTTCTCCCCAGTGCGCTGGAGATTGCGGATGAATTTACCCTCAAGGCAGCTACGAAACGCACTGGTAGTCGGCGGTTGTCCGGATGTCGCGGACATTTGATTGTCGAGTTGGACGGGCAGGAAAAGAGTGTGCGCAGCGAGTTGCGCGACGTGAAACGCCTTCTAGAACCATTGAAACCGCGGTTTGTTGATCAGGCGCTGGGCGCCGAAGCGGTGGAGGCTATCTGGCAGTTACGTCGGGAATTCTCCTATTCACTGCGCGATACCGGCCTCGTAAAGCTGAATGAGGATATCGTTGTGCCTCGCGGGTGTCTGGAGAAGCTTTTGGCGTTCACCGCTCGGCTCCAAAAAAAGCATGGCATGCCGGTGGCCTGTTTCGGTCATGCGGGCGATGGAAATATTCATGTCAACGTGATGGTGGACGACACGCAAGTCGGTCATGAGCAACGGCGGGATGCGGCGTTGGACGAATTGTTTCGATGGGTCGTCAAACACGATGGCGTAATCACCGGCGAACATGGCATTGGTATTGCCAAGAAACGCTGGTGGCCGCTGGCTGCCGGCCCGGAAGTGCGCCGTTTGCATCAGGCGGTGAAAGATGCCCTAGATCCCAAAGGGATCATGAATCCTGAAAAATTTCTTTAGGGCCGGGCCAAACCCACGGTGAGCGTGCGGCCAGCTAGTTCCGAGCCATCCAAGCTGACCACAGCCTTTTCGGCTCCCGTGGTATCAGCCATTTCGATGAACCCACACCCGTTGGAGCGATCGCTGCCTCGCTCCCGTACATGGGTCACCTCCACTACTTCGCCGGCCGACGCGAAATGCGCGGCGAGTTCTTCGTCTGAAATCTTGAAAGGCAGGTTGCCGACGTACAACGTGTTGGCCATGGGCGGAGGAAACCACGCCCACTCGTCAGGTTCAAGCTCGATGCACCAGCACAACAAATTCTCCCTTCGGCTTACGCTCGGCATAATGCTCGGCCAATTCCTCCGGAGTGCCGCGCAGGTATTCTTCGAATTTTTTGGTCAACTCGCGCGCTAACACCACCTGCGCCTCGGGCCATTGGGCGTGGAGTTCCCCCATCAGTTTGACAATCCGATGCGGGGATTCGTAGAGACACAACGTGCCGGGCACGGTATCCAGCGTTTCCAGTTTGCGGGCGCGGGCACCGCTTTTGTGCGGAAGAAATCCGGCAAAATGAAATTCCTCCGTTGGCAAACCACTGGTGGGCAGGGCGGTGGCGAGGGCGCATGGGCCCGGTACGCTTTCCACAAGATGTCCGGCCCCCAGCACAGCGCGTACGATGCGTTCGCCTGGGTCGCTGATGCCGGGCGTGCCGGCATCGCTAATCAGGGCAATAGTTTCGCCTTGGGCTAGGCGATCCAGTAATTCTCCCGATCGTTTGGCTTCGTTGAATTTATGACAACTGAGTAGGGGCTGATCAATCTCATGCGCCTTGAGGAGCTGGCGGCCGCGCCGAGTGTCTTCTGCGGCCACCACCGTACATTCGCGGAGCGTCCGCAGCGCACGCAGGGTGATATCCTCGAGATTGCCAATAGGCGTGGCAACGAGATACAGCGTACCGGGTTGGAGCGGCGCAGGCGGCATGGCGGGATGAAACACGCCCCAAGACCTGCCGTCCACCAGATTCGCATTGCGTTTTTATCCGGCACAGTTATGTTCTCGGGCCCCGATGGCGGACTTTTCGGTAGATTCAGAGCAGAAAACCCAATCGTATCAGTGGCCTATTTGGGTGGGAGGATTTGTGGTCTTATGGATCGGGCTCACAGTGGCCTGGATGATTTGGGGCGTGAAGCAAACCAAAGCCGAACGCGAGATGCGTGAAGGTTTGGATGCTTACGGAAATGAAAAGAACTCAACGAAAACGAAGGCAATTCATGAATAACTATTTCCAAACGATCACCATCATGGTGTTAGGACTGGCTCTGGGATGTCAGCCGGACAAACCTGCTGAAAGTTCCGGGCCCAAGGTGCCGTTGCCGAATGCGAGTGGTTCTGTTGAGTTCGACACGGATGCAATGGTGTGGCTGGGTGGTGGGAGTTTTGAAATGGGTTCTGCTACGGGCCAACAGGATGAGCAACCGGTGCACCAGGTAAAAGTGGATGGCTTTTGGATTGGGAAACACGAGGTGACGAACGCGGAGTTTGAGGTGTTTACTAAGGACAGCGGCTATAAGACCATCGCGGAACGGAAACCAAAGCCGGAGGATTTTCCGGAAATTCCCCCGGCAGAATTTTCGGGAATCAAAGAGGGTTCCATCGTTTTTATGCCCCCGAACGAGGAGATCCCCTTAGAGATGTTGAAAAACCACAACGCATTTTTGGCGTGGTGGAAATATGTGCCTGGAGCAAGCTGGCGACTCCCGGAAGGACCGGGTAAGACCGGTTATCAGGATAAAGCGGATCATCCTGTCGTTCATATTTCATGGTATGACGCTGAGGCCTATTGCAAGTGGTTAACCAAAAAAACGGGGATCAAACATCGATTGCCCACCGAGGCGGAATGGGAATATGCCGCGCGAGGTGGTTTGAAGGGCAAGGAATATATATGGGGCGACGAGCATGAACCGGAAGGCAAGATCATGGCTAATATTTGGCAGGGGCGTTTTCCCCGCGAAAACACCGAGAAGGATGGTTACTACTCCACGGCGCCTGTGGGCAAGTATCCGCCCAACGCGTATGGCCTCTACGATATGGGCGGCAACGTTTGGGAATGGTGCTCGGATTGGTACATGCCGAACTATTACGGGAATAGTCCCGTATCCAATCCCAAAGGGCCCACCGAAAGTTATGACCCGAACGAGCCGGGCCAGTGGAAGCGCGTGCAGCGTGGTGGATCGTTTCTATGCACGGATCTATACTGCGGCTCATACCGCCCATTTCGTCGGATGAAAACCACGCCAGACACCGGCATGAGTCACGCGGGGTTCCGGGTAGTGGCCGAAGACCCTTCGCCAAAGCAGTAGCCTAGCGCCGACTAGCAGTTTCCTTGGGCTGCGTGATGGGCCAGAGCACGCTGCGGGTGCGGGCTGTGCGCAGGAAGTTTTCGAAATCCGTCACCACTTCTGGGTTTAAGCTCGCCACGTTTTGTGACTCGGTCGGATCACGTTTCAGATTGTACAATTCCAAGGCCTTGCCAGGCGCGGGCCGGATGACTTTCCAGTCCCCTTTGCGCGCGGCCTGTTGCGAGCCGTACTCGTGCATTTCCCAGTAGAGGAAATCGTGTTTCTTAAATTGCTCGCGACCGAGTAGGGTGGGTAAAAAGGATACGCCATCAATCTCGCGCGGTTTGGAAACCCGCGCCGCTGAAAGCAGGGTTGGCAGCACATCCCAGTGGGCAAAGGGTTCTTCAGTAACGGTGTTGGATTTAATTTTTCCGGTCCAGCGGGCAATCATGGGAACACGCAAACCGCCCTCGTACAGGTTGCCTTTGATTCCCTTGAATGGGCCGGCACTGCGGAAGAAGGCCGGGTTGTTGCCGCCTTCCTGATGAGGACCGTTATCGCTGGTGAACAGGATGAGGGTGTCCTCGTCCAGTTTGTATTCCTTAAGCTTGGCCATGATCTGGCCGACAGCGGTGTCGAGCCGAGTAATCATGGCGGCTTTGTTGCGCTCAGGGCGCGGCCATTTCTCCCCGCTATAAGGGAAGTCTGTGGGGACTTCCATTCCGTTGCCGGCCTTTCGGGCAAGTTGATTATTCGCGTGAGGGGCGGTGTAGGATAGGTAGAGGAAGAATGGACGGTAATGTTTGTACCAGTCCGGCTTGTAAATACGGATGGCGTTCAAGGCAGCCTTGGTAAGCAGGTCGGTGGAGTACGCATTGCGCTGGCCGCGTGTATTGGCCTGGATGACCACATCGCCGTTCCAGCTATTGACACCTCGGATGCCCGGCTCGTATCGCCAAACGTAGGTGGGGTAATGGTTGTTGGCGTGGGTTTGATCTACGAACCCGAGCCAATGGCGGAAGCCTTTTTTGAACGGCTCACCCGGAGTGCCTTTGCTGCCCAGATTCCATTTGCCGAGGGCAATTGTTTCGTACTGGGCGTTGCCTTGTAGGTACATGGGGATCACGGTATCAACGGTCCGCAGCGATGCGGGACGGTTACCTCGGATGTAGGAATGACCGGTGTGTTTACCGGTAAGCAATGCGCAGCGCGAAGCGTTCCCTAAGGGGGCTCCCGCATAAAACTGCGTGAACCGCATGCCTTCGGCCGCGAGCTGGTCCAAGTAAGGGGTCTTGATGAGTTGCTGGCCGTACGAACCGAGATCCCCCCAGCCGAGGTCATCGGCGACAATCAAAATGATGTTCGGCGTGTCGGGTCCGCGCTTTTCCCCGGGTTTGGGTGGGGGTAAGAGTTTTGGCTTTTGCGCGGGTGCTGCCGGATTGGCTCCCGGTGCAGGCACTGGAATTGGCACGGGCTGCGCGCTCAGGTTTAGGTTTAAAAACAGGCCTAAAATACCCGTCGTAAGAAATGACAATACCCCCCAATTGTTTTCTCTCATATCCACTCCTCCTTGCGAAAAAGTTGCTCAATGCAACCTCCCCGAACTTAGGCGAACCAGAAGGTGTATTGAATTCCAACTTATTCACACCAAACCGAGCCGATTGTATGGCAAATCGCTTTTTGATAGAGGTGCGGTCGGAGAGCAAGCTTGAGAAATGCGAGGACTTCTGGTTCAGTTTGGCCGTGATGAGTAGTTGGTTGGGAAGTTGCGCGGTGGCAGTGATGTTGCTGTGGAGTGCGGTGGGGTGCTCGACGGTGCCGGAAACGGGGCGGTCTCAGTTCAATTTGATTTCACCCTCAATGGAACGGGCGATGGGACGCGATGCGTTTACCCGGATGAAGGCCAGCAATACCCTAAGTCAGGATCAAAATGCCACCGCCATGGTGCAACGGGTGGGCCAGCGCATTGCGGCGGTGGCAGATTTACCCAAGGCGCAGTGGGAGTTTGTGTTATTTGAAAACAGTGAGGCCAATGCCTTTTGCCTGCCGGGAGGCAAGGTGGGGGTGTACACGGGTTTACTTCCGATTACCCAGAATGAAGCCGGGATGGCAACAGTGCTGGCGCATGAGGTGGCACACGCCGTGGCGCATCATGGCTCGGAACGAATCAGCCGCGTGCTGGCTATCCAAGGTTTGGGTATTGCGGTTATTTCTCAAATGAACCAGCTGAATTCCAATACACGCAATCTTTTGTATGCGGCCTATGGCTTGGGCACCACGCTGGGCACCGAGCTGCCACACAGTCGTTTGCAGGAAAACGAGGCGGACACCATTGGTTTGGTTTACATGGCGCGGGCGGGCTATGATCCGGAGGAGGCCGTGGCCTTTTGGCAGCGATTTGCCGATTATAATAAAGAACAAGGCGGCACTGTGCCCTGGTTTTTGAGGACTCATCCGCTTGATGAAGAGCGGATCGCTAATCTTCGGAAGTTGATGCCTAAGGCCAAGCTGCAGTATCGCCCGCGTTCGCTAAACGAGACGGTGCCCGCAACGCCATCGCCTACGCCAGCCAAGATTTCTGAAGATCCCACGGTGGTTTTGATTGACCCCAAAAACGGTCAACGAAAAATAGTGAAATGGAAGCCGGGCCTTACCCTTTACAGTGCTCGGCGTATGGCTGGAATACGTAGCGCCGCGGAGGCGACCATTAAACGCGCTGGTAAAACCTTACTCGGCCGCACTGCCACTGCTCTTCGGCCAGGGGATGAGGTCCGCTGGAAATAGGTGGGGCTTGTCATTGTGCGGGTGAATCCCTAGCCTCCCGCCATGTCTTCGGATGGTCCTCAAGACGCGCCAAAGGACTGGCGTGGCATCCTTAAGCACCTCGGTCCCGGCCTCATAATCACCGCCTGCATCGTTGGCTCCGGCGAGTTGATTGCCACGCCCAAGGTGGGGGCTGAATACGGCTTTAGTCTGTTGTGGTTCATTATCGCCGGTTGCATGATCAAGGTACTGGTGCAGGTGGAGCTGGGCCGCTTCGCTATCTCCAAGGGCATGACCACGCTGGAGGCGTTGGATACTGTTCCGGGGCCGCGGTTCATAGTCTCTTGGGTGGTGTGGTGTTGGTTGCTGATGTTCGTGGGTATTCTGTTTCAGTTGGGAGGTATCGTAGGGAGTGTTGGAAAAGTGGTCATGGAACTGGGCTGGGTTTCAGAATTGGGAACTCACGGGCCAAGTATCATTGCGGTGGTGGTATCGGGAGGAACGATCGCGATTCTTGCTTCCGGTAAGTACAAGCCGGTGGAAATTTTCTCGACGATCATGGTGGTCTTTTTCACGTTCGCCACTTTATTTGCCTTAATCAGTCTGCAAACCTCTGAAGGGATGAAGGAATTTTCGATCTCATGGACTGATATTAAGGAGGGATTGAAGTTTCAATTGCCGGGTGATTTTTCGACTGCTTTTGCGGCGTTTGGAATCATCGGTGTCGGGGCCTCAGAACTGATTTATTATCCGTATTGGTGCTTGGAGAAGGGGTACGCAAAAAATGTGGGAACCGCCAATCCCACGACGGTTTGGTATGAGCGGGCAAAGGGTTGGTTGCGGATCATGCGAGTTGATGCATGGTTGTCCATGGTTGTTTATACCGGCGCAACGGTAGCTTTCTTTTTACTGGGATCTGCTTTGCTGCATCGGGCGGAAATGCCGGAAGCCAAATTGGAAGCATTTCGCAAAGGCCAACTCACAGAACTCAAGGTCGCTGTGGGCGAATCTTCTTCAACTGAAGTGAAGGGCCATTTCGATAAAGCGCTTGCGGCCATGAATGCATCCACTGTGTATGGCGCGGACATGACGGATAAACAGCGCCTTGAACATGTGAAAGCGGAGTTAGGGGTCGCGACGGGCCATTTGGACCAATTGATTGCTGCTGAGGGCAAGCGCGACAAGGATTCGGAATTGATTGAGCCAATGGAAAAGGCGGTGTCTGCACTAAAGGTTGCCTCCGTGGGGGTCAGTGATGACAGTATGATCAAGGATTTGTCAGAGATGTATCGTCCACTCGGAAAAGCGGGGTTAACGATCTTTTTGGTGGGAGCATTTGTAGTTCTTTTTTCAACTATGGTGACAGCCTCTGCCTCGAACGCCCGATTACTGGCGGATGGACTTGTGCTTTTCAGGCGCATTGAGAAACCTTCAACCAAGCAAGCGAAGGCAAAACTGCTGTCTCAATGTTGCATCGCGGTTCCGGTTGCTTGTGCATTGATGTTCATCTTTGTACCAAAACCGGTCACTCTGGTTCTCGTGGGCGGGATGGCACAGGCGTTGATGCTGCCGTTGTTGGCCATTGCCGCGCTCTATTTCAGGTACAAACAAACTGACAAACCCCTTCAACCAGGGGCGGTATGGACAGTTTTCCTCTGGATTTCCGCGGTGGCGATGGCGAGCGTGGGATTGTTTCAGTTACATCAAAAGATTACTAGTGGGTGATCGGCCCTCGCTTTTCCTTTGCCAAACGGCGGGAGATTGAAGAGGCTCCGCCTTGCTTTTTATTACGATGAGTTTGCCGAATGTAACGATGAAAGAGGGCATCCATGTGATGCACTTGTTTTACCGGGTGGACCGGATGGTGTGGGCGGAGCTGGAGCCGGCAGGAAGCGCGAAGGCCCTTGAAAAGTTGGAGGCGTTGTGCGAAGCGAATAATAATGCTTCGCATCCCTTGATCCGGTCCTATGCGAATGTGGGAGGGAAGGCGGACTTGGCGTTCATGTTGTTTCACGAGGACTTCTCCGGCCTCGCTCAACTGCATCGTGACTTGGAGGCCTGTTTTCCGCCGGGGGCATTGGAGATTGTTTATAGTTATCTCAGTGTCACGGAGTTGACGGATTATATGCCGACGGATGCAGACTTGGAGGCGCGGGCGAAATGGGAATTTAAACTGACGCCCGGCACGAAGGCGTTTGAGGAGAAGATGGAGGAGCTGCAGCAGTGGAATAAGGATTACAAATATTACCGACTGTATCCGGAGATGCCGGATTGGGATGTGATGTGTTTTTATCCGATGCTCAAAAAACGCGATGGCTGGCCTGCAGAATCCTGCTGGACTAAGTTACGAAAAAAGTTTCAACGCAAGTTTTTGCAAAACGATGGAGATGCGAACTGGTATGGGCTGGACTTCAAAGATCGCAAGCAGTTGATGCGCAGTCACGCAACCACGGGACGGAAGTTTGCCGGCCGGATCAGTCAGCTGATCACCGGCAGTACGGGTCTCGATGATTGGGAGTGGGGCGTAACCCTGATGGCGAAAGAGGTGGCCTCGGTCAAACAGATTGTCTACGAGATGCGCTTTGATGAAGTGAGCGCCCGGTACGGTGGGTTTGGTGAGTTTTATATCAATCTGCGCCTGAAGCCGGAAGATTTGTGGAAACATTTGAGTCTTTAATTTTTCTTATAAAACGGCCCGATTCTATCAACCACCGCATTATGCGGTGGTTTTTTGTAGTAATGAACGAGGATCAGGTAAAATGTGGATATTGTTCAAATTGAACAATTTACGTCTCAAAAAACCCCTTGACGGTTCTTCTATGGAGTCCAGAATCATTCATAGTAAACGAAAGGTCTGGTATGTTTCCTATCGAAGATCATCACACATTAACCAAGAAGGGGATCGCTCAATATGTGGCTCAGCAAGGGGGCACGGAGCGGCCGGTAAGTCAGCACGATCTGCAGGTGATTGTGCATCATACACTCGATTGCATTAGCGACGCGTTGGCCGAAGGGCGCAAGGTGGAGCTGCGCAATTTCGGCGTGTTTGATGTGGTCACCCGCAAGGCCCGCGTGGGGCGTAATCCCAAAAACCCCACGGTGACCGTGCAGATTCCGCCCAAGAAAACGGTGCGGTTTCGGCCCGGTAAAGAGCTGAAGAGCGCGGTATCCCAGTTGGGATTGGCCGAATAACGCGCCAACCAGCGCTTGACCCCGGGGCCCCACGGTTGTTTCTCTTTGCGCGTGGAACGACTGCCGGGATTTCGTGATTTCTTTCCCGAGCCTTTGCCCAAGGGCGAGGCTTGGAGTGCCGATGTGCGCGAGTACATTTTTGACCGGTGGCAAACGGTCGCCCGCCGGTACGCCTTTCAGGCCTATGACGGGCCACCTCTGGAGCCCTTGGACCTGTACACGGCCAAAAGTGGCGAGGAGATTGTCGGGCAGTTATACAATTTCACCGACAAAGGAGAGCGGGCCGTATCCATGCGGCCGGAGATGACCCCCACGGTGGCACGCATGATCGCCGCCTGCGAGCGCCACTACAAGAAGCCCATTAAGTGGTATTCGATCCCGCAGTTGTTCCGTT
>DPAW01000086.1 GCA_003517285.1 Verrucomicrobiales bacterium | reverse complement strand
CGCCGCCGTGATCCGGCTCATTTACAATTCCATCAACATGCTCGGCATTTCCACCCACCTTGAATTCGGCATCCTCGGCATTGTAATCCTGCTGGGAGTCATGGCTGATGAATTCCTCAAGCGCTACTCCGCCCAACGCGCCGCCGCCAAACAAAAGGAATCCTAAGTGACCCTCCGTCGCGAACAGCGGTTGCTGTTGACAGTCGGCCTAGGCACGCTGGCCTATGCCGTCCTGCGTTATCACATCATCAAAAATGTCCCGTGGGAGCATCTCCCGCTCTACACCACCAACAAGGTCTTCGCCGTTGTGGGCCTAGCAGGTTTGGTCGGCTCGCGCCTCGCCGCCGGTCGCGAACGCCGCCAAAGTTACGGCTTTGCCGGACTTTGGTGTACCACCGTGCATGTGCTCATGAGCCTGCTCTTGATGGGGCCGAATTATTTCGGGAAATTCTATTCGGAGGCCGGCCAATTCACTTGGCAAGCCGAACTCTCCATGGCCGCCGGCGTCCTGGGCGTGGGCTTTCTTCTCTGGCTGCTGGTTGCCACGTTGAAAACCGAATCCCAACAACAAACCAGCCTCGTCCCGGGCATCGCCCGCTGGACCTTGATCGCCACCGCCCTGCATCTGGTCTTCATGGGTGGCGCCGGTTGGTTAAATGGAGCTCACTGGACCGCGGCCAAAGGATTGCCCGCCATCACCCTGCTGGCCTTTGGCCTCTCAATACTGGGATTAGCCTTAAAACCCAATCCGTCCAAGGACTAACCCTCTACAGGGCATCGCCCTTACGTGCTGCCGGCGAGGCGCCGGCAGCACCATACAAAACCTTCCTCAAGCATTCTTTGTACCGGCGTTCACCGGCAAGTACGCCCACAAAAAAAGGCGCCCCGAAGGGCGCCTTTGTGATTAGTGATCGATCTCAGCTTACTTGAGAACGGTGACCGCGGAGTTGCCCTTGGTCTGGCCACCGCGGCTGTTCACGTGAGCCTTGGTGATCTTGCCGTTGGCGCCGAGATCGGCGTTGGTGGACTGCTTGGCGCTGCCGTCAGCATTCACCAACTGGCCTTGGCTCTTGTTCAAGCCAGCGAAGGCTTCGGCGGGAATCGGAGTTTCGTCCGCACCGGACCAGCTGCTGTTCAGATCGCTTTTGACGTTGGAGGTGAGAGCCAACACAGTCGCGGGGCGTTGGGTGTCACCACCGGTTGCGAAAGCGTAGCTGAGGCCCGCGGCGATTTGCGCGGAACTGGCGGTCTTCCACACACCTTGCAGAGTCTCGTTAGCGGCCGCGCGAGTCGGGTCGCAAGGAGAAGCGAGGATCTTCGGAGTTTGCAGTTCGCTGCGCATGGCGGCGATGTTCACCACCTCAGAGGCGGCACCCGCACCGATCGAACCAGCGGCGTACTTGTGATTGGTTTGTTGCAGCGGAGTGAGCTGCCAAGGCAACCGCTCGGTGTTGTCCTGAGCGAAGCCGAGAGAGGCCTTGCCAATGCTGCCGAGATTGTTCACGCACTTGATGCGGTTCGCTTTAGCCTTAGCTTTGGCGAGAGCCGGTAGCAACATGCTGGCGAGGATACCAATGATGGCAATCACGACGAGCAACTCGATGAGGGTGAAACCCTTATTATTATTTTTCATTCTTCGATTCTCCAATGTTGGGTTGTGTGCTCGATTCGCGGCAATCGGTGCTCGATCCTCGAAACACGGTTAACTGTCTGACCTACCTAGAGCATACAGGGTGCCAATCCGTTTAGGGGAATTTTTGGGCACTTTTTATCGTATTTAGCCCTTATTTCAATCATCACTAGTATAATGTACGCAATTGCGCGTGTTTTTCACGCCTTTGAGAAGAAAGTTTTCCAACATCCTATGGTTTAAGCTTTAATTGATTAACACCATTTTGTTTTAATTCACTAGCGAGAGTTACTAATGCTCTACGAAATTGTTTATAAAATGAAAAAAACATTATTATTAGCCTGCGCTGTTATGCTGAGTTTTGGAGGTTTAACAGTAAATACTGGTTGCTCTTCTGAGCCCGAAACCGGGTCGGACTATGTCCCTCCAGCTGATCAAAGCCCAGAAGAGGAGGGGGAAATTGAAGGAGCCGATGAAGAAAGTTCGGAGTAGGCTTTCTCAATAAAAAAACCGGGCGGAGTTATCCGCCCGGTTTTTTGTGTTTTAAGATAATCCTAGTGGCAATAGGGAGTCATCAGGACCTCTGACAGGTTGGAATTATATCCACCCGTGGACTCAGCGTGCTCTTTGACCGCTTGCTGAAGGCCAGCATTATCGGTCATCTGTACTGATCCATCAGACTTCGCCACTTGACCTTGTCCGGCGTCCAAACCGGAAAAGGCACGTTGCTTATTAACGTCAAAAGTCTTTAATACCCGGTTATGGTTAGTACGCACCCATTTCCCCGTAGTGCTTGGGCCCACGAAACTCACATAATCATTACCGTCGGCATTTTGCTGGCCAATCTGAGAAGCGGATAACCAAATACCTTGGTCAAAGCTCTCCCGGCGGTCTCGAATCATCAGGTGGGAGGCGTTCGCATTGTAACCAGCCATTGACGTGTCTCCCATCAGGTTACTTGTGGTGACAAGGATCTTATTGCCGTCCTGACTGTCCCCTCCTGGATGGATACAATAGCTCTGTGCATTGGTGTTAACTTTGTAACGGGTTCGCATTTTCTGACCGCACCAACGACCATTACTTAACTTTCCATTTTTCCAATCACGGTCGTTATTCCTCTTAGTTTTTGGATCTGAGGGGGAATGCAGTACTTTTGAGGAATCCAAGGAGTTCCGAACATTGGGGTTCACCCAGAGGTATTCAATGTGCCTAAAAACACCCCAATTGTATGTGTGGGAGGCCTTGGGCCCTGGGTGACCTGCATTAATCATCCGCTGTGAGGCGATGCCCAATTCAGAATTAGCGTCATCTCCTATCGAATCGAGATCTTCCTGGGTCATCTCCCACTGGAAAGCCCCGTCTTGGTCGTTAGCTGATCCTGTGAAAGCCTTGGCTAATTGGCCAACTTGCGACGAACATTTCAGGCGGTTGGCCTTCTTCTTAGCCTTGGCCAGGGTGGGGAGCAGCATGGAGGCGAGAATGCCAATAATGGCAATCACGACCAACAGCTCAATGAGCGTGAATCCTTTTTGTGTTTTTTTCATAGTTTTTGGTTGGTTAAACGGGTTTTGTGACAATTTAGCCACAGATGATTGGTACCTGCATTTTTCGTGCCACTTCATAA
>DPAW01000101.1:5514-6026 GCA_003517285.1 Verrucomicrobiales bacterium | reverse complement strand
CGGTTCCGGAAATTTTCAATGGCCTGTTCCTGCTTCGCCCGTGCCTCGAGATATGCCTCATGCTCCTTGGGCAAGGATCGAGCACCCAACAGCGGTAACTCAGCCGGCTCCATACTGCTGTTGAACACGCCGTGAAGTGAGTAGTAATCCGCAGTCGGAATCGGGTCGTATTTATGATCGTGACAACGCGCGCAAGACACGGTGAAGCCCATCAGGCCGCGGGTGACGACGTCAATTCGGTCATCAATGATTTCATCCTGTCGATCCAAAAAACGCCGACCCAAAGCCAGAAACCCCATGGCCGCCAGAGGCCGTTTATCTTCACCCAATTCAAGGTGATCGGCAGCCAGTTGCTGAATAACAAATTGATCGAACGGCAAATCCTCATTGAACGCGCGCACTACATAATCGCGGTAGGTGTAGGCATAGGCATAGATTCGATCACGACCGCCAAATCGGTAGCCGCGCGTATCCGAGTATCGCGCCACATCCAGCCAATGCCGCGCCCAGCG
>DPAW01000101.1:4937-5213 GCA_003517285.1 Verrucomicrobiales bacterium | reverse complement strand
CCAATGCCGCGCCCAGCGTTCACCGTAATGCGGAGAAGCCAGCAGACGGTCAATCAACTTGGACCAAGCATCCGGAGAATCGTCGGCCACGAATTGTTGCACTTCGGAATAAGTCGGCATCAATCCGGTTAAACTCATGGTAGCCCGCCGGATGAGCGTGCGGCGATCGGCACGTTTGGAGGGCTCCATGCCCGCCTCGGTAAGCCGTCGGAGAACAAATTGATCCACCGGGTTCCGAGCCCAATCAGAATCAATCTTCGGTGGCACCGGATTGGA
>DPAW01000101.1:0-4579 GCA_003517285.1 Verrucomicrobiales bacterium | reverse complement strand
CGTCGAAAGCGGCGGCACAGGAGCCGCCATTAACGGGCACATCGCGATCAGCAGAAATGTCGTGATCCATTTCATGACGCGATTCTATTCAGTTCTTCAGCAACCGACCAACAGATTCAGCTGCTCGCCCAGCAGCGCCTCGGCCACCCAAAGAATCCGCAATCACATCCAACTCCTCCCGCAGCTCCAGGCGTCGCCCGGGGTCATCCAGGAAACGATTTGCTTCACGGGCCAGATTCACCTCATTGGCGTCGCGCTGAATGAATTCCGGAAAGACCTCGCGGCCCGCCAACACATTGGGCATTGCGATGTGTTTCACTTTGACGAACAACCGACCCAAGAGGTAGGTGATCCAGGAAGTCTTGTAGAGCACCACGGTCGGCACGCGAAACCAAGCGCATTCGAGAGTGACGGTCCCGGAGGAAGCGATGGCCACATCGGCTTCGGGCAGGGCTTCGTGCAATCCGCCGATCCGCAAGTCCCAATCGGCCACTTCCGGCACCAACAGTTTGGCCTGTGCTGCGAGCGATTCGTTGGCAAACACCACCATCGGTTCCGCATCCACTGCCGCAGCCGCCTGAGCCATCACCGGCAGGTGCCGGCTAATTTCCTTGGCCCGACTGCCCGGTAACAATAACAGCTTGCGCGGTCGTTGCTGGGATTTAGGATCACGAAATTCCAAGTCGGGATATCGGTCAGTCAATGGATGCCCCACAAAATCGACCGGCAATTCCGGCGCCCGCTCGGCATACCATTTTTTTTCAAACGGAAAAATCGCCAGCAGCTGATCTACATCCGCGGCAATTTGATGCACGCGGCTCTCATGCCAGGCCCAGAGTTGCGGGCTGATGTAATAAATAATCTTCGGCCGCCAATCCCCGACCGACGTGGCCTTGCGCAGGGCGCGCACAAACCGCAGGTTGAACCCGGGATTATCAATACAGATCACGGCGTCCGGCTTTCGGTCCAGAGCAAGCTGGAGGAGTTGATCAAAGAAGCCCTTAAACTTGCCGTAGTTACGCACGGCTTCCCAGATACCGATCACCGCGTGTTCGGTCAGGTCGATGTCTAATTCCACCCCGGCCGCCTCCATCTTCGGGCCGCCCGCGCCAAAGGGTTCCACCTCCTGCCCTGCCTGCCGCATGGCCTCCAGCAATTCGACCGCCAACGTGTCCCCGCTGGTTTCGCCGACCATGAACATCACGCGGCTCATGAAGTTTCCAGCGCCTGAATCTGCCGGGTGATTTCCAGAGCCACCTCTAACGCCTGCCGACCGGCCTCGCCGCTGACTTTAGGCGTTTGCCGTTCACGCACGCATTCCACAAAATGCTGCAGCTCCAGCTTCAACGGTTCGTCCTTCGCAATGGGCACCGGTTCGCGCACAACCTTTTTGCCGCCGAATTCACTGACGATGGCGCTGTCCTTGGCGTGCAGAAGCTTCTGCCACAGGCTGGACTCCTCCGCGCCGTCCGCCGCGATCCGGTAAATGTAGCCCTCCTGTTTCTGGTAATCCAACGACACATAGCTGGTGGTTTCCCCGCCACTGAACACGCGGATCTTTCGCATACGCTCAGGGCTCACACGACTGACCGTCAGATTTGCCACGCATCCGTTTTCAAACTTCAGCCGCGCATTGGCGATATCCTCGCTCGCGCTCAAGACCGGCACGCCAACGCCATCGACCTCTTTCACCGGCGAATCCACAAACGCCAGCACGATATCCAGATCATGAATCATCAGATCCAGCACCACTCCGATATCCATGCTGCGCGCCGGATACGGCGAGAGCCGGTGAGTTTCAATAAAGCGCGGTTCCTTGGCCACGGACTGTAGGTAATCAAAGACCGGGTTGAAGCGCTCCACATGACCAACCTGCAACACGCGATCCTTTTCTTGCGCCAACTGCACCAACTCAGCCGCCTGATCGGCCTCGTCCGTGATCGGTTTCTCCACCAACACATGACAGCCGGCCTTAAGAAATTTGCTGGCCAGTTCATGATGCGTCACCGTCGGCGTCACAATACTCACGCCATCGGCCTGTTCCAGCGCGGCTTCCATGGATTCCAGCGCGCGAACGCCATTCTTTTCGGCAATCTCCCGGGCCCGTTCGAGATTGGGATCGTACAGCCCCACGAACTCCACATCGCCCGCCTGCTCCATCTCGGTATAAATCCGGGCATGATGTTGGCCTAAGCCTCCGACGCCTAGCACGGCCACTTTCACAACATCCGACACGCCTGGAAGGGTCGCCATTCTGGCCGCTTGGTTCAAGGTTAACCTTGAACACGCGCCCGCAACCCGTACGCTGCGCCCGTGAAAATCACCGTGCTTGGACCCGGCGCCTGGGGCACTGCCCTAGCCAAGATCGCTCATGAGGGCGGTCACGCGGTGACGCTTTGGGGCCGCCCTGAACGACTCACAGCCATCAACGCAGCCAACGAAAATACCGATTACCTTCCCGGCATCGCACTACCCTCAGACTGGACGCTCGAGCCCAATTTCACTACCGCCCTTTCAGAGGCCGAAGGAGTTATCCTTGCCGTGCCTTCTAGTTCCTTCAACGAAATCACAAAGCAGCTTGGCGATTTCAAAGGCATTGCCGTGTCAGTCACCAAGGGCATTGAACACCAAACTGGCCGCACCATGGGCGGCCTTATTGAGGCCGACGCGCCCAACGCAACTCCCGTCGCCTTATCCGGGCCTTCACTCGCCGCCGAAGTGGCCCGCGGCATCCCCACAGCATTGGTGTGTGCCAGCGAAAGCGTAACCGCCGCCAAGACGGTTCAAGACTGGTTCCATCGTCCCACCCTTCGCATGTACACCAGCACGGATGTACTCGGGGTGGAACTGGGCGGCGCCCTAAAAAATGTCATGGCCATTGCCGCAGGGGTTTGTGACGGCCTAAAATTGGGCGACAATGCTAAGGCGGCCTTGATTACGCGCGGCCTCAACGAAATGCGCCGACTAGGAGCAGCGGCTGGTGCACTCCCCGAGACATTCTCCGGTCTCAGCGGCATGGGCGACTTAACAGTAACCTGTTTTTCCAAGCAAAGCCGCAACCGAACACTGGGTGATCGCATCGCATGTGGTGAATCGCTGGAAACCGTATTGGCATCCGCAACTGCCGAAGGTTATCCGACATCGCGTTCCGCCAAGGCGCTGGCGGCGCGCCTGGAAGTATCGACGCCGATCATTGATGAAGTCTACGCGATGCTGTACGAGGGGAAAGACGTCCATCAGGCGGTAAACGACCTACTCACACGCGATCCGAGGGCTGAGGCTTAAAGGCGCTCGTCGATCAACACCATCAGATCGGTATACTCCTCCACCGCCGGAAATTGCGGAAACTCCACCTTCACGTTATCAGGCGACCGAAACAAGATCCCATGATCCGCGGCGCCCAGCATGGTGGTGTCATTATACGAATCCCCAGCGGCAATGATCTTGAAGTTCAATGAACGAAAAGCCTCCACACTCTTGCGTTTCTGGTCCGGCTGCCGCAGGCAATAGTTTTCCACCACATCATTTTCCACCTCGAGATGATGACAAAAAATAGTCGGCCAATCGAGCTGGCGCATCAACGGTGAGGCGAATTGCAGAAAGGTGTCCGACAATATCACCACCTGTGTTTTGGCCCGCAACGCATCCAGAAAATCTTTCGCCCCTTCCAGCGGCGCCAGACCACCAATGACCTCCTGTATATCCGACAGTTTGAGATTGTTCTGTTTCAGAATATCTAGACGATATTGCATCAAAACATCGTAATCAGGCTCTTCACGAGTTGTTCGCCGCAAGGCCTCAATACCTGTTTTTTCAGCGAAGGCGATCCAGATTTCCGGAACTAATACGCCCTCTAAATCCAATGTCACAATGCTCTGTTGCACGAGGACGAACTCCTATACAACAGCGAAAGAAGTGTCGAGTTATAAACACATCATTCAACCGTAACTATTGAATTTAAACCACCTAACCCGTTATCAATTTGCCCTGAGCAACTCGGATCATTAAGCCACATACCATCCACTTTAAACCGATATTGATGATCCCCGCGAGGAAGCTTGAGAGTGGCCTTCCATAACCCACTTTTGAGCCTCCTCAAACGCCGAGCCTTAGACTCCCATTCTGTAAAATCCCCGCAAACCATTACTTCTTCTGCCGAGGGCGCTTTGAGTTCAAAACTAGTGTATACTTTTTCTCCTTTAGTTTTCATATTTTTTCTTCTTAAGCGATTCCATTTCATGTCAGTTTCAAATCTATTACAATTATCATACAAATGATTTGTTTGAAGAAGTTGCACTTACATAAAGCTAAAAAAGATTGAGGCCCGGCGTGCTGGCTGGCCTTCCAGCACACCGGAACCTCGCTCCTGTTTTCTGTTCCCTCTACTTGCATTATCACGCAGTAGAATCGTTATATACTTCTACACTGCTTCTGCACCCGTCTCGTCGGTACGAATACGAATTGCTTCTTCAATGGGCAGGATGAACACCTTGCCGTCACCGATCTTACCGGTCTTTGCTGCGCCAATGATCGCCTTTGAAGCTTCCTCCAATTGAGCGTCATCCACGACGATTTCCAG
>DPAW01000146.1:15692-16941 GCA_003517285.1 Verrucomicrobiales bacterium | reverse complement strand
CTATCTACTCCGCGGCATCGATCTCCCCACAATTCTTCTGGTCGTTGCCCTTACATTCACCTTAAACGTGCTGCTTACAATGGGGGCAATTGTAATCGCTCTGGCACCGCTTCATACAGTGATGAAGATTCTCGCTGCACTATTTGTAGGAGGTAATGCGATTTTTGCTGGTATCGTGATAGTTGGAACAGCCGTAGCCGATTCGGTTATAACCAGAGGATTATCATCAGCAGATTTTTGGGAGGAATTTATCCCCTTCGTGGCTACCTATCTAGTGGATTTTCTCATATTGGCCGGTTTGTTATACCAAGTCGCCGTTGCCTTTATCACGCCCTCATCAGCCAACCGTTCCCTACCCTTGCGCCGCTATGTCACGTTTATGAGTGCCGCAATGATTATCCAGTTCTTATTGTGGTCCTGGTTTGAGCAAGAAGAAGAATTCGTTATACCTATAATTCTGGGAATCGGTGCTATTTCAGTTTTAGGAATGTTCTTCTGCATTGGTGGGAGGGATGACTTGAGTATTCGTGTTAAGCGAACCATACCAACAAACCCATTCAGGCGTTTCATCGCATTCTTCTTTTATAACGGCACACTATCCTGCCTTTTGTGGCTATTAATTCTATGGCTAGCCACGATGACTTGCCTATTTGGATTTAATGTTCTCTGGGATAACTATCAGACGGGGACTTTCTTCCACGAAAGCGAAATCTTAAACATTTACGTCGGGTCTTCACTTTATGTACTTTACGCTTTCGCCTATGCCTTGATTGGGGTCTGGCTACACCGAACCTTTTTCCCTAAACGCACACCAAAATTGGCGACCTTATTCTTGGTACTATTAATTATCTTACCTTTTTTGTTTTTGATGATTTTCTATTTTATTTTCACGCAAAAGATGATCGCTGAAGATTGGGTGCTCCCGGGCATGGTCATTAATGTCGGCATGGTTATGGCCAACTACAATGATGATGAACGCAATCTACATTTAATGGTTCATCTTGGATCGGCACTATTCATGATCTTGGTGGCTCTGGCTCTGAATTTCAAATGGCTGAAAACCCAGATTATCCAATTTCGCCCTTACGAGCGTAAACCTGAGACCACCACCCCATTACCGCCACCCCCGCCATCCACTGGACCTAATAATGAATTACCGCCAGTCCTTGATCGCGGGTGAGCAAATGGGCCTGCGGTATGCGCTGGCCCTGCCTCAAGCCACCCTCGCCGGCCAACGCGGCGAACACCT
>DPAW01000146.1:2966-15324 GCA_003517285.1 Verrucomicrobiales bacterium | reverse complement strand
CCGGGCGATGACCTGCGCCATATCGACTGGAACGCCTACGCTCGCACCGATCAACTCACCGTCAAACTCTTCCGCGAGGAAGTGCAGCCGCATCTTGATCTCATTCTCGACACCTCCGCTTCCATGGCGCTGGCCGATTCCCCCAAGGCCCAGGCGCTGCATCAATTGGCCGCCCTGTTTACCACCGCCGCGGCCAACGCCCGCTGCTCGCACGCCGTGTGGGTCACCGGCGAAGGATTTCAGCGCGTAGCCAATGATACCCAACCGCCCAGTGCCTGGGGCGAACTGCCCCTAGGCGGCGCGCGTTCCTTTGAGGAGGCGCATGGCTTGCTTCCTCCGCGTCTGCGGCGGCAGGGAATCCGTATTGTCATTAGCGATCTCTTTTGGCCCGGCGACCCCTTGCCCACCCTGCGCAAGCTCACCGAAGGCGCCGCCGCCGCGACCCTCGTGCAATTGCTCGCGCCATCCGACCTCGAACCGCCCAAACCCGGCAACGTGCAGTTAGAAGACAGCGAAACAGGAGAGACCTTGTCCTTGTACATCGACACCACCATTCAGGAGCAATACCGCAAGACACTTCAACGTCTGCAACAAAGCTGGGACCACGCCGCCCAACAAACCGGAGCCGAACTCGTCACCCTCATTGCCGACAACATCCAAGGCTCTCTGCGCAGCCTTGAGGAATGCCGCACTCTGGAGCCCGCCTAATGCCCGCCTTCACCTATCCCCTAGCATGGATCGCGGCTCTGACCTTGCCGGCGCTGGTGGCCATTTATTTTTTGCGCCACCGCTTCCGGTGCCAACAGGTTTCCAGCCTGTTGCTCTGGCAATTGCACCGGGAATCGCGCGAAGGCGGCCGGCGTGTGGAGAGACCCCAATGGTCACTGGTGTTCTTTCTTGAGCTGCTCATCCTCACACTACTCGTGCTGGCCGCCACCGGACCGCGTTGGCAGGTGCCCCACACCACGCGGCCGTTAATCGTGGTGCTGGATGATTCCCAATCCATGCTCGCCGGCCCGGAAGGCGAACGCCCACGTGATCGGGCGATTGAGAAGCTCGAGGAACTCACCAAGGAACGCCGCTTTCGGTCGTTTCAATTGATCGCCGCCGGCACTACGCCGCGCCTGCTGGGCGATAAAGCCCGGCACTTACGCGAGCTGGAGGATCAGTTTGAGCAATGGACCTGTCAGGCCCCTCAAGCCCGCCTTAATACCGCCCTCGGTCTGGCCCGCGCCATGGGGCATCAGGAGGCCGATCTGCTGGTACTCACCGATGAAGCCCCCGCTCGCTCGCCCGGCCAAGGGCATTTACGCTGGATCGCCCTCGGCCAACCCAGCATTAATTTTGCCTTCATCAATGCCGCCCGGTCTGTGCACGGAGCCGAAGATCGCGTGTTGCTGGAGATCGCCAATCCTTCCGCCCTCACCGGCACCAACACCCTACGTGTCGTCGCCGGCACCAATGTGTTGCACCAGGAAACGCTCACGTTGGCCACGAACAAGACACATCGGCTGACGTTTCCAATTGCCGCGCATACACCCAAATTACAGGCCACGCTCGGGCCCGATGCCCTTGCCGGCGATAATGAGGTACACCTTGTGCCCGCCGCCCGACCGCGCGTGCGGGTGCGGATTGCAATTGAAGATGAGGAACTGCACGGATTGGTGGCCGACAGCCTAGCCGCAACCGGCTTGCGCGCTCTCGATGAAGATCCACCGGAGCTGGTGGTACATCAGTCCGACTCCGTGCCCGCCGGCAAGGAAGCCTGGGGCCTGCGCTGGTTGCCGCCCCCGGAGAAACCCGAGCGGTTTACCGGCCCCTTTGTGATGGATGCCAATCACCCGCTCACGCGCGGACTTTCCCTGCCGGGCATTGTGTGGGGCGGACATCCCGGCGCCACCAACGCGCCCAGTTATCGCCCCGTGATCACCGCGGGCAATGTTCCCCTGCTCACGCACCGCCCGGAGCTCGATGGCCGCCAGCAACTCACGCTGCGTTATGTGCCCAACCATTCCACGCTCCACACCACGCAACATTGGCCGGCTTTGTTTTGGAATCTGCTCGATTGGCGATCCCAAGCTAAACCCGGATTACGCGAGGCCAATCACCGGTTGGGTACCGACATCGCCTACCGCCCTGCCAATGACGAGGTGGTCATCCAGAAACCGGATGGTACACAACAAACGCTCCAGGCTCCCGGCACCGAAATCCGCCTGCCCGTAAACCTGCCCGGCGTGTACGAGGTGCACTCCGGCTCGGGCACCAATCGGATGAGCGAAACATTTGCCGTTAATTTCCTGGCCGGCGAGGAATCCAATCTCGCCCGCGCCGTTTCCGGCGACTGGGGAAAATGGGGCACGGAAAATGAAATCCGCCTCGAGTACGCCAGTATCCTGCCCTACCTTGTGCTGCTCGCGCTGGCGATCATGGTTTGGCACTTAGCTTGCATTGCCCGCCAGGGAGGGCGCGTATGATTTTCTTTTCACCAATCTGGCTGTTACTCCTACTGCCTCTGGCCGCAGCAATGTACCTGTGGCGACTGCCCACGCGGGGCCTTAACCTCGTGCGGTTTATCATAATCCTCCTCTTGGTCCTGGCCATGGCCCAGCCGGCCATGAAGTTGAAGGATCAACAGGGCACGGTGGTGGTGCTGATCGATCGCAGCGAATCCATGCCCCCCAAGGCCGCCGATGATCAGTTGGAAGTCCTGAAATCGCTCCATGGCGAAATGGGCTCCGAAGACCGATTGGCCGTGGTGAGCTTTGGCGACCGCACCATTATCGAACAGGAACCAAGCGATCAAGCCACAGAAACCCTCCAATCCCCCGCCGACCAGCAACATTCCCGACTGAACGATGGCTTGGAGGCCGCCTTGTCCCTCATCCCGCCGGAGCATCCCGGCCGCATTCTGGTGGTATCCGATGGCCATTGGACCGGCCGCGATCCCAACGCCGTGACCGCGCGCGCCGCCGGCCGCGGCATTGGCATTGATCATCGCTGGCTCAGTCGACCACGCGCTGAGGATCTTGCCGTGCGTGATCTGCAGGTGCCCGCCCAGGTATTGCCCGGGCAGGCCTTTATGATCAGCGGCTGGATTCATTCGCCGCGCGAACAGGTAATCGGTTACACTCTGACTAAACACGGCGAGGAATTATCCGGCGGCGAACGCACCGTGCCGCGCGGCCTTTCGCGCCTGCTCTTTCGTGATCGCGCCAAACTATCCGGCAACGCCGCCTACCGACTCACCCTGCGCCCGCCTGACGCTGATGCCAACGCCACTGCCCCCCACACCGCCCTAGGCGATGCGTTCCCGGAAAACAACACCGCCCGCGCGCTGGTGGAAGTGCGCGGGCGCAAGCCACTCCTATTAGTATCCCAATTCGGTGCCGAATCCGGGCTGGCGCAATTGATGGTGAAAGGCGGCATGACCCTCGTCGCGCGTAAACCTCACCAATGTCCATGGACGTTGGCTGATTTATCCCGCTGGTCTGCCGTGGTGCTAGAAAACGTCATGGCCGGCGAGATCGGGCAAGATGGCATGGAGACTCTGGCCGCCTGGGTGGAAGATACTGGCGCGGGGCTCATGATCACCGGCGGCGAGAAATCCTATGCGCCCGGCGGCTACTATGGTTCGCCTCTAGAAAAATTGCTTCCCGTATCCATGGAACGCCGCAATGAAATCCGCAAGCTGCAGACGGCTATTGTGGTGGTGCTCGATCGTTCCGGTTCCATGAGTATGCCGGTTGCTGGTGGTAAAACGAAAATGGACCTCGCCAACATTGGCACCGTACAGGTGCTCGATTTATTGTCCGCCACCGACGAATTCGGCGTGATCGCCGTGGATAGCGCCCCGCACACGGTGCTGGATCTTGCCTCGGCCGAGCGCCAGCAAAACGCCCTCTTCCGAAATAAAATTCTCAAGATCGAATCCATGGGCGGCGGCATCTACGTTTACGAGGCACTCAAAGCCGCCTCGCAAATGTTGATGAAGGCCTCGGCGGCGAACCGACATGTCATCCTGTTTTCCGATGCCCAGGATTCCGAAGAGCCAGGCGATTACAAACGCCTCATAGCCACGATGCGCAAAGCCGGCATTTCCATCAGCGTCATCGGCCTCGGCACAGCCAGCGATGTGGATGCCAAACTGTTGGAAGACATCGCCAAGCGCGGTGAGGGCAACATCTATTTCACCGATCGCCCCAAGGAGATTCCCCGCATCTTCGCGCAGGACACCTTTGCCGTGGCGCGCAATACCTTCATCAAGGAACCCGCCGCCCTCGAACTGGCCGGCGCGCTCAGCACCTTGGGCGCCCCCGCCTCGTGGCAACCGCCACCGGTCGGCGGCTACAATCTCACCTACCTGCGCGATGCCGCCAGTGTGGGCCTACTCACGCGTGATGAATACCGCGCGCCGATCGTGGCCTTTTGGCAAGCGGGCAACGGGCGTGTGGCCTGTTACACCGGCGAAGCCGATGGCACTTATGCCGGAGACTTTGCACAATGGCCGCAAGCCGGGGATTTCTACGCCACGCTCTCCGGTTGGGCCGCCGGCCAGCAAAGCCAGTTGCCCGACCGCATGCTGCTCACTCAGGATATCCGCGAGGGCATTTGCTATATGCAGCTTCATTTGGATCCCACTCGACAGGGCGAAGTGTTTACCCAGGCCCCACGCCTCAAGCTCCTGCGCGAAACCTCCGGCCGACCTCTCCGCAAAGAGATCCGCACGCTTAATTGGAAAACCGCGGACCTACTCGAAGCCGCCATTCCTCTGGAAGGCGAGGAAACCGTACGGGCCGTGGCCAGCCTCACCTCGCAAACCGGCGTGCCGCTCAGCCAAAGTCTGCCGCCGGTGTGCCTGCCGTATTCGCCGGAGTTTGCACCGGACCAACCCGACCGCGGACGCAAAGCGCTCGCGGCCCTCAGCAAAACCACCGGCGGCCGAGAACGCCTGAATCTGGCGGATATCTGGACATCCATTTCCCGCCAACCGCGATACGTTCCCCTTTCCCTGTGGCTCGTGTTGGCCGGCTTGATCCTGTTCCTGCTCGAAGTGTTCCAACGCCGCACCGGCTTTTTTGAATTACGACGACGCACCGCGGCAACGCCGGAAGAAACCGCCGAGGGCCGTTTCACTCTGCGCCCGCGCGCCGCCGTCACCCAATCCGGCACAGCCGGCACCACTGCCGACGAGCCCAAAACCTTTCGCGCCCCCAAACGCAAACGTCGCCGGACCGACCGGGAATCCAACACCCCACCCGTGGTCGCACCGCCCATGCTGGAGGAAGACAGTACTCAACCGCCAGTGATCCCGCCCAATCTCTCCGACACCGGCAACACCTTCGATGCCCTTTCCGCCGCCCGCAAACGCGCCCAAGACCGCCGCGGCTCCGAGGATCAATGAGCCGCCGCCTTCGGCTCCAACGGTTGGAGGCAGCGTTTGCAAACATACAAATGCCCCCGCTGAATGCGGTTGTGCCGAATAGCGGTGAGCTGATACTCCGAATCCGGGCAATGACATTGGTAGGCATAATGCTTAAATTTCCGGACCGGCGTTACTTTGTAGCGATGGGTCCGACGCGGCTCCGCGCCTAGAACTATCATCACCGCCCGCCACTCGCGGCCGTGCGGCCGAATGCGTCCGCCAAATTTTTTAAATGCCACTAAATGCGCCAGCTCATGCGGCACCGTTTGCGCCACAAACTCCTCCGGATAACGCTCGGCCAATCCCCGGTTGAAACGTATCAAGTTCCGTCGCCCGTTTGCCTGCCCCGCCGCCTGCCCGCGCAAATCCCAAGCCACCTCAGGGCGCATCACAACCTCAAACCGCTCCTGCACCACCCTGCACAAGGCATCCAACTTCCGTTGTACACGATGTTCAATTTTTGAATCCACAGCCGGGCTAGAAAATCGCACCCCGCTCAGAGCGTCAATAACTCTCCCTGTGTTTGAGGCCAAAGTTCTGCCACGTTGCGCCATGCGTTGCATCTGGCTTGTTCTTCTCCCAATGATGCTCCAAGCGGCCGAAGGGTCGCCCAAGGAAGTGTTGGCGTTGTGGCGGCAATTGCCCGCTTTGGCCAAGAGCACCCCCAAGGAGGCCTACCGAAAGCTGGATACGTGGCTGCCCAATCGCGGTGTCCGTGGGCTCTATGCCAAGGCGCAGTTCGCGCTGAACCTGGCGCAATTGGAAAAACTCTCTGGCCATAAAATCTTTCGCCTTGGCCCGCATCAAAACGGCCAACTCCATCTCAATGCCAGGGAGGATTTCGGCCATTACAACTCGGCTTTTCTAAAATGGGCCACGCAACACGGCATTCCCGGACAGCACAATGCCCAATTGCGAGAGGAGCTTCAGCCGGTTTATGATCAACACTTAAGGCAACTGGCCCGTAATTATTTCTGGGCCCATCAAACCCTCCAAGCCAACCCCCAACGCGCCACCAAGGCCCGTGAAGGCTATCTCGATCAATTGGCCTCGAAAGGCAAGGCCGGCATGTGGTTGCAGGATTTCTTCCGCCCGGAAGCCGATCGCATGGAAAAGTGGGGCGACTGGTATGAGGGCAATGTCGCCCTAGGCTTTTGGGTTCGGCGCAATCTGGATGGCTCCGCCAAGGAATGCCAGTCGCTCCTGGTCGCCCTCCTGCAAACCCACGACGCCAAGTGGCTCAAAGCGCAGCAGCGTTAGTCGGATCATTCTTACCGGCCAACCTGCGCGGGCTGAAGGCCGATACGGAGTTAGATTTTCCGGAGTCTTTGCCCGAGCATCCAGCCGAGCCTGGTGCAAATCAGGTAAGATCAACCTCTGTCGATGGGTAATTTATTCATACATTTCTGAGCAAACGTGAAAAGAGCCTTCCCGTTACCGAGAAGGCTCCTTTATCACCTTATGATTCATTAGACCAATTATGAGTATTTTACATAGGCAAACCCTTCCGTTGATTCTAGTTGACCATGGAATTCCAATTGGGGGAACCGAAACGATTTCATGATAATCATGATCAAGCTCAATAGTTAATTATACTAATCATTTTTTTGCAAAAGCGTTTTCATCTTAACGAAACACCAACAATACTAAATGTGGTTTATTTGGCGTTTGGAATTTGATGTGCGATTAAGAAAAGGGCTAACGCAGTCAACTGTTAGCAAGTCATGAGGCTAGCGGGAAAAGCCCTCTCGGAGTGCATTTCGGGAGGGCTTTTTATTTTAGACGATTTACTTTGGATGGGTATGAGTACCAACTGCAACCAAAACTCAATGAACTAGTCGATGTATGGGGCCAAATAAATTTACAGCCATCAAACCTAAGGTAGGCATCAAAAGCGTGTTCAAATCTCTGTTTAGTCATCGGACATTTACTATACCGGTCTCTCTTTGAAAACGCCGCAGGCTGTTAAAATTTCGGAAATAATGCAGCCGTTCAAAGTAAAGTGACTGCGTCGAGTGCTGGTCAGTATTCCGAACATCACATATGCTTAGACACAGGCGAAGAGCCAATTTTATGGCCAATCAAAAAGAGAACGAATGGAAGGCGAATAACGATCCAGAAAGCGGATCGATCGGGGCGCCAGGCAGTGAAATAATTGTTAAGCCTGAAGAAGTGCCTGAAGGCTGGATGACGGTCCGCCAGATTTCTAAGGCTGCCGGCTATAGTAAGACGTGGACTTACAAGAAGGTGTTGAAGCTTGTTGAAGTTGGTAAGGCGGAGAAGCGACAATTTCGCATTAATACAGGCCAACATGTGATGTCAGTTACGCACTATCACATTACCTGTGATATTTGATGGCTGGACGTTCATGAATATAAAAGAATTAACGCCGTGAGTGGATACGCCGACGGCAGGATTGTTAGGGTTAAAGGAATATTGCACAGAGAATACTCAGTGTGTACTCCTATTTGGTCGTAAATATATCCTTCGAGTAAACTCAAGCGTCGTGACGTATTCGTCGCGGCTCACAACCAGGAGGGCATTGACGGGATTGACCAACAGGGCGCTCCCAAATGGCAATATATAACGCTTCGGAACCAATGTGCGGAGAAAGCTGTACCAACCTATAACCATTTTCCATTCGCCAGTCGCAGTCGATTGTCCAGTCTCCATCCCCATCCTGAGCAATTAGTTTTCCATTTAAGTTACTGTCCTGATTGGACTCCACGAAATATACACCTTGATCTACTTTCACCAGATCAAAACAGTACTCGAATCTACGCTGGTCATCCATAGGACGTCATTGTACCGCACGCAATCTGAAAAAACCACCATCCTCACAAGCGCGTCCCAACGCAATGCACAGCCAAGTCATGAGACTAGCGAGAAAAGCCCTCTCGAAGTGCATTTCGGGAGAGCTTTTTGTTTTAGATGATTTAATGATGTAAAAACCGCTGGTTAGTGGCTTGGGTAATAATGTGATAAATTCAAATATGACTTATCAGGTGAAGAGGATAGCAAATGAATCACATCAACAACTTAAGCGCAGAGTCCGAGCTGAGTCCCAAAAACTCTATGCTTCTGAGGCTTGGCTTAAGCTTTGGAAGTCTATGTGGATTGAATATGGCAAAAAAAATCAAGGGACGTCTGATAGCCCCCAAGAATAGCCTAATTGTAAGGCGTAGAAATATTCCTCTTCCTCCAGCGGGTAAACATGACACCATTATTGCTGGTCCGTATCCTCTGGGTGCTTTGCTACTAGTCGACTCTACCGATAACCATCCATCGACACACTCCCTCAAAATTTAAGTGAGTGAAAAATAGCTCTGGCCTTATATGATCCAGCAATAATTGCTCCTCAATGGTCCTATGTTCACCATAGGGGTAACACAATTCGCGTTCCATTAACCAAACCAGTCGGTGGATTTGCTGAATTATGACATTCCATGCCCTTAATTCTACTCCTCCCTAATAAGCAATTGTCATGAAACCACAGTGAGGCAATTTTGGCTCTAAGACTCATCTTCTGCGGCATGAGATTGTAAATCCTCCAAATCCACATACTCAAGGGCACTAATATGAGTAGCTTTTAGATAAACCTGTGGTGCCACTCCGTGATCCAATGCCTCTTTCCAGCGGGTGACGCATAAGCACCATTTGTCGCCTTCTACCAACCCCGGGAAATCAAAGTACGGGGCGGGTGTTGAAAGGTCATTTCCTCTCGATCTGGAAAATTCTAGAAACACAGCTGTCACCCTGACGCAAACTGTGTGTAAGCCATGATCATCGGGACCTGTGGCACACATTCCATTTCGATAAAAACCGGTCATCGGGTCAGAACAGCACAATTCTAACTTCTCACCCAAAACATTACTAGGCCCTGACATGTGTTTAGGGTAAACATAACATTCCCGACTGAAAAGACCAACACTCGGGAAGTTTCACGGGGAAGGTTAGTTACTTCTTAGTTGGTTGGGTTCTTAGAGTTTGGCGGTATTGATTCCAATGTTAGAGGCATTTAAACATCCGCGAGTCCGCGATTTGGCCTGGGTCATGTGTAGCCCATCAATGCTAAAAGACGACGCGCCTCAGCACTCTGTTTTCACCGAAGAGGATTGTGAATTATTATTTGATAAGGCTTTAGACAAACTTTACGAACTAGAAAAGAACCCTACGCCTCTACTCTCTTATCTGGAGCGATTTCCAAACCAGCGTGTCGGTCGATATTTTGAAATACTAGTACAGTATTGGCTTGAGCACCTGACTGAATTTGAGGTCATTGCGAGTAACCTGCAGATACATAAAGGAAAACGAACTCTGGGAGAGATCGATTTTCTCTTTTGTCATCACAATCAACTTATCCACTGGGAAACTGCTGTTAAATATTTCATTCAACTGATGCCTGATTGCGACGAACAAGAATACATAGGCCCTAATGCTACCGACAACCTAGCATTAAAAAAGGCACGATTATTAAATATTCAGTTACCCCGCAGCACGCGGGAAAATCTAAACCACGAACTGGGTGCCCTTAATGGAATTGATTCGATCCGCCGACAAGCGTTTTTTAAGGGATGGCTCTTTTATAGCAAACCTTATGAGACGAATAGCAATTGCTTTTCGAGCCTCAATTCAAAACACCTTAAAGGATTCTGGATACGTCATGGTAAAGAGGAACTCCCTAAAGAAACTGAAGCCACATTATGGACTGTGTTAACCAAACCCTACTGGCTAGCTCCAACGCTAAGACTCTCAAGTGATGGACTTCTTCCTCGCAAAAAATTCACAGAATTACTCAAATTACATTTTAACACAAAAGAAAGTCCGCTTTTGGTAGCTCAGGTTTGTCCGTGTACCTCAGGTTATCTGGAAACACTAAGAGGCTTCATAGTTTCCCCTCAATGGCCGAATGGGTAGTTCACTCTTAACGCCCTCAGCCGCCCAAACCCTTTTGAAGTTTCGCCAAGGCTCTCAAGGAGTTTACGAGTTGGATTAAGGGCTACTGATCAGACAATTCGGCAGCGACTTCTTTAATTCAACTACGGCCTCTTTAGGGACTTTGGGATCGTTCAGTTAAGGTTTATCGATTATAGCCAGTACCGAGCCGATTCAACTGGCTCTCATGAATTGGTCGATGGCTCCTGTTTGCTTGAGACGATTACGTTCCATGGTGAGGTCAAGGTCACCATAATGCTCGATTGGGTTACCGTAGGCGTTTAGTAAGGTAGTGTACCAGTTGCTCAAGGTCTTGTGCCCTTCCGTTCCATGGAAGGGCAAACGAATGTAGCGGCCGGCGAGGTCGAGCTTCGAGTTCTTGCCGGTCATGAGAACCATCGGTGCTTCCGTATCCGGGCCATGGTGGCCGGCACCCGTTTCGGGCATGTAGATAATCGTCGTGTTGTCGAACATCGAGCCATTGCCCTCGGGAATAGACTTGAGCTTGGTTACCAAGGTCCTGACTTGCTTCATGTGATGGGTCTTGATGGCATCTCTCATTTTCGCAGCGCCAGAAATCTGGCCGCCATGCCCAATCTGGTGGATACTCGTTTTCTGCTCATTCTCAGGCAGGGAGGTGATGTCGGTGCCCAAGTCGTCAATGGTGTAGGTAACGACGTTAGTCAATCCCGCCGCGAGCGCTCCTACGATGACATCGGTGAAGGCGGCCTGCTTCTGGGGAAGGGTTGCATCGGCGCCACCATCAGCGTGGACAGGATCAATGTTCGGCAGGTGTTGTTTAATCTTAGCACCCAGCGACTCAACCTTGGCGCTGCGGTCACGGATGGACTGGAGCGAATCGACCTGACCGCTGATCTTAAGGCGCTCATCACCGTCCAACCCTTTGAGTTGGCGACTTTCCTTGTCATGCAAATAGTCAAGCAGAGCTCTGTCAGAAGCGGCTTCATCGGTATTAGTGACGGACTTGAACAGTTCCTGATAGGCAGTCATGGGGTCGGCGTAACAGTAGTTGCGCTGCTTTGCCGCCGGAGCGGAATAGCCGGAGACAATCCCAGTTCTGTGATCGCGCCCATGAGGCACCGCCAGCGACATTTCGACGTGACCGAATGGAGAGGGGAACAGCTTTGCCAACTCGAAATCGACGGTCGCCCGCTTGATGTTGCTGAGGATGTTGCGTCCGGCTTTGTAGGCGCCCATGCAACCAGAGTAGGAGTAGTGCCCGCCTCCGCTAACCGACATTGAGATGCCGTGCAGGATGGTCATGTTCTCCTTATGATCATTCAGCCCTGTCAGCCAGTCGGGCAGTTCATGCTTCGACAAGTCCACCTCGAAAGACTCCTTCTCCTTATGCTTTTTCAATTCGTCCGCAGAAAAGGAGGACAGTCCAAATTGCGTAGGCAGGTTTCCGTTGGACTTACGGATGAATACGAATCGGTGAAGGCCAGCACTTGGCCCTTTCGCCGGCGCGGCCATGAGGTGATTAAATGAAGGGGTCAGCACGAGGCTGGCAGTCCCCAACGCCGTTCTCCTCAAAAGTTCTCGTCGGCTAATAAACATAATCTAGTCTCTGGAGTTGCGTTTGCGGTAAATAAATGAGTCGGATGTTAACAGTGACACGATCACTTCATCGAAGCTGCCTTCATTATCGACATACGCCCTGTCCGCGTCAATCAACGTCTTTGAGTCCGAAAGTGTTTCATTGCGACCCAAAAAGTAGCGAAAGGCATGACGGATAATGGACTGCCGCACCTTTTCAGACTTCGCCAGTCGGTCGATCAAGTCGAACGCATCTTCGACGTTGCCGTCCAGTTTCGGGTTACCCGTCCCTTTGAGCACGCCACGTGGATCAACGGGCAATGTCTTGTAAACTGCGAGCGAGGCGCCAAATTCGTTAACCTCACCCCGCTTGGCCTCCTTAAGTAGGTTTTCCGGGTGCTCCAGGCTTTCCTCGGTTCGGAAACGGCCGAAGTCATCGTAGAT
>DPAW01000146.1:0-2590 GCA_003517285.1 Verrucomicrobiales bacterium | reverse complement strand
CGGCACCCGTTCGTTTTTCCATCCGCTGGCGAAGTGTCTTGTGTGGATCCGGGGGAATCACAGCATCTACGGTGATGGGCACATCAGGGATCGTTCCAGCCAATAGCTTTTCGCGAATCCATTTTCCGCGATGAATCGGATCCGTCTCCAAGTTCTGCGCGTGAGCGATTAACCAGGCGGGATGAGTCAAGATGCCTTTGCGATTAGGGATGGCGGCTGGCTGGACGGGCGGATAGTCCCATTTTTTCCAGTCGATGTTCCAATACGAGGCAACCTGCTCACCGCGCATCTGCTGCCCGGTACGTCCCAATACGTTTCCGCCGTGCCAGAAGCCCATGGACACCTTCATGTAAGGCATGCCGTTGGCTTGTCCTGCACTGAAATGACGTTCCAATGCGGGCATCATTCTTTTCAGGGTACTCAGAAGTGACTTGTTATCACCCCCACGAGCCTTGCGGAATTCCCAGATCGTCAGCATGAACTCCTTATGAGGGACGACGTCGTCTGGCTCCCATGTTTCCCAGTCGAATTTTCTGAAATACTCGTAGACCTTTTTCAGTTCACCTGATCCAACCTTCATCGCTTGATTGTCGCCTGAATGATATAGGTAAAACTTCTCGGTCGTAAGAAGCTCTTCAAAAACGCGCTCATCCTTTTCAAGAATATACTCAACCAACATGTCCGCCTCGTCGATCAAGCGACTGACCGCTGGCTCGTGACGCCCTGCCCCGAAACGCGAGTCATCCTTGAAGACTGTCATCGCCTTAGGATAGCCGAAAAAATCGCGGAAGAACCGAAGCTTCCGGATTGGCTGATCCGTAACGCTGGGGTTGATGTTGGCCGCCTGCACAGCTTCGTCGATGATCGTCCACCGATCCCGGCGTTTGAGCATCCGTCGAACCTCACGCTCGTAATCCCCACGCGTCTTGAGCCGACCTTCCCGCGCCGCCTTCTCCAGCTCAGAGTCCGGACTTGCATCGGTCAACGCGTAGGCTAGGGCATAGCTTGCGTTGCGTGGCGACATCATTCGCCGACCGTGCTCGTCGGGTTCGCCCTCTCCAAACTCATTGCGATAGGCAAACTCAGTGCTCAACAGAAGCGACTCAATAAGCTTCGCAATTGCCTTCTGCCGATCAAGTTTGGAGGCGTACAGTTTGAATTGTTTGATGTTTTCAGCCAGCTCCGAATCCGTCGGCTTGCGCTCGAAGATTTGCGCATATAACTCTATGAGGAAGGTAGCTATCAAGGTTTCATCTGCGCCTCCAACGGATTCCCGTTCAGCCCTGAATGCCGCCTGCCAGTCCGCCAAGCACTTCTCGATGATCTGTTGGTGGCGATCGCTCTGCTTCCGGTGCTTCTTGATAGCGCTGGTGATAACTGCCATCTCAGCATCATTGAGCGGCATATACTTCGGCGCGCCGAAGTTCCCATTTTTGACATGGAGGTAGAGCTTGTTCATGTCCCACGTGTCGTAAAACAGCTTCATGGTCGTGATGCGGTTTATGATGCGGTGGTCGGTAACCCCCTCCCTGTACCATTCTGTCTCGCATTGCTGGATGATGTTTTCGAATTCAGCAAAATCGGCTTCGGTGTAAGGAGCCCAAACCGGCCTTCCTTTGCCGTCCAATTCAGATTTTTCCCTGATTTCGTCGACCTTGAAAGCAGTACGTTTGTAGGTGGCAACGCCCTGCAGGATGGCTCGTATATCCTCTTGGTCAAAACGGACTAGGAAGCCTAGGTTGTCATGCCTCTTCTGTATGCCACGGGCAGAATGCTTCGGTGGGCCGGGATAAGGGATTTCCTTTCGGACAACCGTGGGGAGGAGCTTTTCATGCGCCTCACCATAAATATCATTGAGTAGACGCTCCAGAAAGGAATAGGTCCTCATGAACCTTTCACGTGAACGCAGTGTATCGTGGTGATCAAGCTCGCTCTTCATTAGCGCGTGCATTGCCGGATAGTGCGCCTTCATTATTGCCTCAGAGGACATGTGCCCCGCAACCCGCTTGGCATTACCCACCATCGTCAGCAAGTGCCCTGTGGTAAGCCGCTTATGGGAGCTATATCGAACGCCTACCTTTTCCGGAAGCAAATAGGGGTTGCTTATCGTCCTGCGGAATTTGTTCCCGCGCTCTGTTTTGGGGCTCCAGTGAACGCCGCTGTCACCCTGCACTGACTGAGCGGTTCCGTAGATTGTCCGTGTCGGATGATAATTCAGCAAACGATTGATTTTTTCATTAAAGATGAATTCGCTAATCAACCATCGTCGATCCAGCGTATAGCCAGTCGCTTCGGCGTACTTGCCGGAGAACAGATCTTCGTGAGATGTTACGTTTCCATATTCGAACCGTCGCAGTTTTTCAGCCAGCGCCTCGGCCGCCTTACCTGTGAGTTGGCTATCCAGCCATTGCTTGAGAATTTTCTTCTCAGATTCTGACGGCTGCTTTTCCTCCTCTGGCGGCATCTCGCCAAGTTGGACCACTTGTTGGATTTTGCTGAAAAGTTTCTGGAGATCGACCGCGTCGACGGTTTCCAAGGCGTCTAACCGTACTTTAGCCTTTTGTTTTTCAGGGCCATGGCAGGAAATGCA
>DPAW01000260.1 GCA_003517285.1 Verrucomicrobiales bacterium | reverse complement strand
TCCGAGGATATTGCCAAGCGTTCCAAAGAACTCTTTAGCCAGGTGGGTCGGGCCAATTTCAAGTCCGTGGATGATTTTGTGGCCAATCTGGGCGGGTTACGACGGATGCGCGGCGAGATTATTACGCTGAAGGATGAGGTGCGTTTCATTGATGCCGCCGCCATGGAGGCGCTGGAAGCGCAGGTGAAGGAGCAGGTGGATGTGCTCTCACAAAAGTGCGTGGAATTTTTGCTGCAGCCCGAATCGTTGGATCCCTATCGTGAACGGGCTGAGGAACAGCGCGGGCGTGTGGATGGGGTCACCAAGGTGGCAGAGGGCAAGGAGCTGGAGGAGGAGATAACGACGGCGGGCTCGGATCTGGAAATGTTGATCGACATCGTCCGGAGTCTGTCGATTGACGATACCACCGAGCAGACACGCATCGTGGAGGGAATCACGGCGATTTATCAGGTGGTCAATCAGGTAAAGGAAGCGCTGAAGAACAAGATGCGCTCGCTGATGACGGCGGAAGGGGCCGCGCAGTTTAACGCACAGATTTTGCTGCTGAGCCAGACGGCGACCAATTATCTGGACATGTCCGACTCGCCGGAGAAGTGCGATGAGTACTTTAACAACATCCTCAATCAACTTGAGGATCTCGGTGGTGACTTTGCGGATTTCCCGGAATACATCGAGCAGCTCGACCAAAAACGTAGTGAGCTGGAGACGGCTTTTGAGCAGAAACGCCTGCAACTGGAAGAGGCCAGAAACCGCAAAGCCACCGCGCTGGTGTCATCTGCCGAGCGCATGCTCAAGAGCATCGAACACAAGCTCGGGACGTTTGAGGATGTCAATGACATCAATGGCTATATGGCTGGCGATCGGATGATTGATTCGATCCGTGAACGCGTGGAAGAACTGCAAGTGCTGGACAAGGCCGGTGAAGCGGAGGGTATCCAAAGTCAGCTCAAGAGCATTCACGAGGAGGCCGTGCGCCAGCTCAAGGATAAGCAGGAGCTGTATGTGGATGGTCAGAATGTCATTCAGTTCGGTAAACATAAGTTTGCCGTCAACGCACAGCCTTTGGATCTTACCATGGTGCGACGCGGCAATGATCAGAATCTGCATCTGACGGGCACGCAATATTTCGATGAAGTCACCGATGAAGCCTTCTTGGCCACTCGCGAGGTGTGGGATCAAACGGTGGTGTCTGAGGACAATGAAGTTTACCGCGCGGAATATCTCGCCTACCTGTTGTGGCAAAAGCTGGAGCAGCAGGGCATCGACCGTATGACCGAGGTGGCGGAGATGAGTGCCGAGGAACGCCTGAAGGTGGTGCAGGACTTCATGGGCGACCGTTATTCGGAGGCCTATACCAAGGGTATCCATGATCAGGACGCCGAAAAGATTTTAGCGGCACTGCTTAGCACTCAAAGTGCGCTTCAACTAGCGCGGTATTATCCGCGTGCGCGCGCCTGTGCGGCGGTTTTCTGGAATAAATTCTGTGATCCGGATGCCGCGAAGATGATGCTCGCACGCTTGGAGGGTTTTGCCACTCGTAACGAAATTTTCCCGGGCGATCCTACTCAGGCTGATTATGTGGCCGAACTACGCGCGATGGTGGCGGCGTTTATCGAGGAGACCGGTTTATTCCCACCGGAAGATGCGGATCCGGCTGGCGAATATCTTTTTTACGAACACACCAACGGCCGCGATTGGGTAGTCAGCCAAGAGGCCGACAGTCTTCTCACGGAGTTTGAACGGCATCTGGTGAAGAAAGGCCGCGAGAGCGATTTCACCAAAGCGCAGAAACCGCTTCAGAAGGATCCGCACAGCCATTATCAGCTGATTCGCGACTGGGTACGAGGCTTCCTGCTCGACCGAAATGGCGCCAACAAATATCTCGAGGAAGTGGCGGGGCTGGTTTTCTGCGGTCATCTCCACAAACAGGCCGTGGTGAAGGCGGCCACTGGACAGGTTCTGGAAGGCATTCAGGGCGCGCACGATGCAGTGGAAGAGGGTGGGAATTATCCGTTCGATTATCTGGCATTCCAGGAGAAGCTTGGCCGCTTTGCCCGCGAATCGGTGCCGCGCTTTGAGGCGTATCAGGAACTGAAACAGGCGCTCATCGAATCTGAAAAAGAGGCACTGCGCCTGCATGAATTTGAGCCGCGAGTTCTGTCATCCTTTGTGCGGAACCAGTTGGTGGATGAAGTGTATCTGCCAATTGTCGGCGATAACCTTGCCAAGCAGATAGGTGCGGCCGGCGATGCCAAGCGCACAGACCTCATGGGCTTGCTACTACTCATTTCCCCTCCGGGTTATGGTAAGACCACCTTGATGGAGTATCTCGCCAACCGTATGGGACTGATTTTCATGAAGATCAACGGCCCGGCGCTTGGCCATGAGGTGACCTCGCTCGATCCCGAGGAGGCACCCAACGCTGGTGCGCGTGAGGAGGTCAAGAAGCTCAACCTCGCGCTGGAGATGGGCGATAACGTGATGATCTACGTAGATGATATCCAGCACTGTAATCCGGAGTTTCTACAAAAGTTCATATCGTTGTGTGATGCCCAGCGCAAGATCGAGGGCGTATGGCGTGGTCAGCCGAAGACGTACGACATGCGCGGTCGCCGCGTGGTGGTGGTAATGGCTGGTAATCCATACACCGAGAGCGGTGAAAAATTCCGTGTGCCGGACATGCTCACCAACCGTGCAGACACCTACAACCTCGGTGACGACATGAAAGGCCGCGAAGCTGCTTTCTCCGGTAGTTACATTGAGAACGCAATCACTTCGAACCCCGCACTGCAATCGCTTGGTAAGGCGGCGCAGAAGGATATTCAGGCGTTTATTCG
>DPAW01000152.1:1571-5064 GCA_003517285.1 Verrucomicrobiales bacterium | reverse complement strand
GACTTGTCCGCGCGACCGTCGCCGTCGGTATCCTCCAGAATCACCAGCTTGTCGTCCGGCTCATTGCCGGGGTACACGTGCGGATAGGTCGTCGAGCAGCTCACCCACATGCGGCCTTGGCTGTCCCAGCGCATCTGGATCGGGCAGGCGATTTCCGGAAACTCCTCCTCGCTCGCGAAGAGATTCACCTCAAAGCGCGGATCTACCTTGAACGCCTTCAGCTCATCGGCCGGGCTCATCCATTTATTGGCCCCGCGACTTGCTGCCGTGGTCGGCAACGGCGGAACATTGGAATCATCAATCTTCGCCGGCACCGCCTTGCCCTGCGCCAAATCCCAAATGCGCCGGTCCCGGTTCTGCACCATGATGTCGAAGTTGCGCATCGCCGGCAGGAAATCCAGATAGCCGTAGCTGCGATTGCGGCCGCCCGTATAATAAAACGTGTTCACCGGACGGTACCGCCGGAAGAACTGCTTGTTCTTTTCGATCACCGCCGCGCGCACTGCCTCGTCCCCCGCCGGCACCTTACGGCCGCCGAAGGTCTTCGCAAACAACGCCTCCGCGAACACCTTGTATCCCGCCTCGTTCAGGTGGCAGCCGTTAATCGTCAGGACACTGCCGCCCGAGGCCATCGCCGCCTCGGTGGCCGTGAACACATCCGCAAAGCCCACCCTCTGCGCCGCCGCCACCTCGCGCATCACCTTGGTATACGCCGCGATGTTCTTGTTGTTCCGATCCGCCGCCGCCACGCCCTTCACGTTTTCATTCGCAATCGGCGACACCAAAACAATCCGCGGACCGCCCTCGCCATTAAACGCCTTCGCCTTCAATCCCGCCACGTACGTGGTGAGCTTCTGGCGAAACTCCGGCAAGCCCGACTCGCCCGCAAAGGATTCATTGAACCCGTACGCCGCAAAGATCACATCCGCTTTGGCAATGGTGAGGTGTTGCTCCACATCCGCGAAATTCGCCGGGCGCGGCTCCGTGCCCAGTTGATCCGCCGCCCACGTGAGATTGCGCACCACCAGTTCCGCCTTCGGATGCGCCTGCTGCAGTGCCGCCTCGAAATGCCCGAAATGCTGCGCCCGATCCAGCAGTGTGTTGCCAATAAACGCAATCCGCGTCCCCTTCCCCAGCTTCAACGGCAGCACGGTCCGCACCGGCTCGGTTGCCTCTGGCCGCGGCGCCGATTTCTCAAAAATCGCATAGCGCGCCAACTCCGGATCCTTAAAAGGCGGCTCCTTCCCTGTCTGCGTATTTTTCGCATCATTCGCTCGAGGCGGCTTGGGATTTTTCTGGGCTTCTACCGAGAAACCGGACAAACCCAATACCAATACAAATACAAATCGAAACCAAGAATGCATGCCCAAAACTAAAGCCCCATCCGCCCCGAGGCAATCATTGTCCCGCAAACATCTCATTTCCCCGGCCAGACTCGCACAAAAAAGCCGCCCGTAGGCGGCTTGAAGATTTTTGAAGTTTACAGTTACCCTACTCTAGCGGCACCCACTTGAGCTTTTTCAATTCCTCCTTTGTGACAAATTGCGTGCTTCCATCAGCAGTAGCCACAGCAATTTTCTCCAACTTGAATTTGTCCATATACTTGAGCGCATCTTCAAGGCCACCAGCGCCGTTCCAACCAAGATCACATTCGAAAACCAATATAACTTCTGGATCTAATGTGCTGTCCATCCCCGACATCACTTTGTTCATTGCATAATGGCTCACCTGTTTGCCCTTCGGCAAAGGTTTGGGTTTCTCCTGTACCGGCGCTGGGGGGTCCGGTTCCCCAACCACCGATTGTTCTGTCGGAGCCGGAGGCTCTGCAGGTTCAGGCTTCGTCGGTTTTGGCTTGGGCAAAGATTCTTTTAACTTGGGTGTGTCGGGATGTTGTGGTGAATAGAAAACAGCCAAGGTACGAGCATCCCGCAAAATAGCATCGCACCATTTATCTGAAGAAGGAAATGTGTATTCTAGATTATCAGCGCTGCAATCAAGAAGACATCTCGCTAAATACCCGGAATTAAACGCAATTTTCACCGCAACCCTCTTCTTATCCCCCTCCCTTTTCGCCTTGGGCAACAGAACTACGATCGCCTTTGTCAATGCTTCGACAGTGATTGCATCGACCTTCATCCCTCGATCATCAATTTTGCCGTCTACAATATTTTCGTTGAGCTCGTCGGCCAATTCCTGAAGCTCCACCGGCTCCAACATTTTGGTACGTAGTTCTGCGAGCTCCTCTTTGGGAAACGAATCCGACAATTGCTTTAAAGCCGACTCCATTGCCGCCTTTACCATCTCCCGCGTAAACTTCTCCGCCGGTTTCTCAGCCGCCTTGGGAATCTCCGGCCCCTTGGCGGCCTGACCGCCCTTCGCGTTATCCGGCTTTTGCGTGGCGGATTGATTTTGATCGGAGCCGCCATCTTCCCCACCGCTGCAACCAGTCAAAATCGCAACCAAGACCCAGACAGTGAGATTATTGAGAAAAAAGGGAATATGTTTCCGCATGAGGCAATGATACCCCCCCTTACATTTTATCCACTACAAGTTTTAATAATTTTTATAACTCAAACCCCGCAGCCATGAAGCCATCAATGCGTCACATAAAACTTCTATCAAGATGACTAGCAAACACTCCGTAAGGCTTCCAGCAGGGAACCGACGTCGGCGTAACGATCCTTGGCCTTTTTCTCCAGAGCGCGGAGACAGATGGTTTCAAGAGCAGGGGGAATTTCGTTTTGAGGAGCAGCCTCGGTGGGCTTGGGGAAAGGTTGATTGAGGAGGTTCTCGACGACTTCCTGCATGGTCTCGCCATTGATAAGTTGGCGGTGGGTGAGGATTTCGTAAAGGATGAGGCCCAGGCTGAAGACATCAGCGCGGCCGTCGATATGGGCGTCGCCACGAGCCAGTTCGGGTGCCATATAAAAGGGCGTGCCGTAACGGCGGCCCACCGGCGTGAGGGCGGGATCTTCGTCGTGGCCCATTTCAGGATGTGCAATGTCCGGTTCGCCCCAGACTTTGGCGAGGCCCCAGTCGATGACGTAAGTGACGCCGAATTGGCCGGTCAAAATATTGGCAGGCTTGAGGTCGCGATGGATCACGCCGCGCGAGTGCGCGTGCGCGACGGTTTCACAGGCACGCGTGAGGATGTCGATCAGCGCAGGCAACGGGAAGGCGGCCGTGGTGGCGGGATCGCCGTCGTGCAGGGCGTCGATGATGTTGCGTAGATCGCGGCCGCGCACGTGTTTCATCGTGAAAAACAAATTGCCGTTGCGGTCGCGGCCGAGTTCGTAAAGCGGCACGGTGCCGGGGTGGGCGATGTTGGCGGTGACACGGGCTTCGCGCAGGAACCGTTGTGTTTCGATCTCATCCTCGCGCAGGTGATCGTGCAGGGTTTTGTAGACGACCGTGCGCCGCAAGTTTTCGTCGAACGCCGAATAGAGCTTGGCAATGCCGCCTTCGCTGAGCAGCTTGAAATCCTGATACTTCA
>DPAW01000152.1:0-1183 GCA_003517285.1 Verrucomicrobiales bacterium | reverse complement strand
TCCGGACCGGCTTGGGCCTGCGTGTCATCGCTCATGGCTTGGCCAGTTTGCGTGGCCTACGGCTAAAGTCACTCACAAACGGCGGTTTGTCAAAAGTGCTGCCGTCACCGCTTACGCGCGGATCACCCGTCCGCTTCAATTCGGACATCAACCGCCCGTGCAGCTGCTTTTGCGCGGCGGCAAACTGCGGCTGACCGGCGACGTTCTTGAGCTGATCGGGATCGTTCTTCAGGTGATACAGCTCAATGCGCGGGCGTCGGCCGAAGGCGTAATCGTAATGCCACTTCCACTTCGGTACATCCACCTGCTGCATGAGCCACGCCTTAGTCGGACTGGCGTCGAGATCGCCAAAGGTCACAAAGGTGTTGTTGGCCAGCGTGTTGAAGTCGGGCTGTTTGTCGGCCTTGAGATGATACGGATCGCCCATCGGCCAGCGGTCAGGCTTGAAGTTGATGATGTATAAAAACTCCGGCGTACGAAGGGCGCGTTGCGGGTAACCGAGCAGATCGGCGCGGGCACGGGCAACGTGGCGTTCGCGGCCGGTGATGACCCAGTTGCGCTTGGCGTCCACCAATCCCTGTTGTTTCGATTCCAACACCGGCACCAGACTGCGGCCGGTCATCACCTTGGGAGGTTTCACGCCGGCGAGTTCGAGGAACGTCGGCGCGAGATCCATAAGGTTCACATAATCTTCCAGCACACGCCCGCCCGGCTTGCCCGGCCACCACACCGTTAGCGGCACGGCGGTGCCAAAGTCGTACAAATTACATTTGCCACCCGGAAATCCCGGTGCGCCGTGATCGCCGCTCACCACCACGATGGTGTTATCCAGTTCGCCCAGTTTCTCCAGCCGCGTGAGAATCAACCCGAGCGCGTGGTCGAAGGCCTGCACTTCGCCAAGGTAATCCGAGAAATCCTCACGCACAATCGGCACATCCGGCAGCATGCCCGGAAGCTTGCCCTTCAGTGAATCCGGGTCGATGCCCCACAACTTTTTGCCTGAGCCCTGAATCCATTTTCGATGGACCAACGTCGGCCCGAACCAATAACAAAACGGCTTGTCCGTCGGCCGCGCCTTGAGGAACGATTCGAAGTTCGCGCTCACCTCGTCGTAGAGCACCTGCTTTGCGTCCTTCACGCTTTGACCGTCATTGACCATGCGCGAGACGTTTTGCGAAAATCC
>DPAW01000115.1 GCA_003517285.1 Verrucomicrobiales bacterium | reverse complement strand
CACCACCGTGGCCTCGTTCGGCACGGCCACCGGTTGGCCCGCGAGGAAGAGTGCCTTAATCGGTTCTCGTCGCGAGGGTCCGTCCACCGCCCAGCCTTTGCCGGACTGGCCGCTGTTCACATTCTTGATGTCCCATCCTTTTTGAGAGTAATCCGATTCGATCCGCGTGAACTTCAACGGCACGGGCTTGCCGTTGGCCGGCACGATCTCGCCTTCGACGCGGGTGAGAACAAAGTTGCCGTTACTGTACCGGCCCAAGCTCTTATTCGGTAGGCGCGCGTCCGGCAGGCATTCCAACAGTACACCGGTGAAGTGGTCGCCGGTCATCGTGGTGCGAATCTCGTACGTGTCATGCGTGGCATTCGGTCCGCTCGGTAGCCAGGAGCCGTCCTCCAACCGCTCAAATTTGGCGCTGCCCTTGGAGGTCACCGTCGCTTCGTCCACGCCCTGCCAGATCACTTTTTTTCCGCCCAATTCTTCACGGAATTTCGGAGCCCACGCCTTCACCAATTTCGGCAACTCGGCCGCCGCCTGTTTCACGGCGGCCTCGGCCTGTTTAATCTCCGTTTCCAATTTAGCCACGGACGCGCGATGCTCAGCGGTTTCCACATTCACCAACGGTTTGGTGTTGCTGCTTTGGCCGGCCAAGCGTCCGGTCTCGGGCACGTTGTTGAAGAAGGAAAAGAACTGGTAAAACTCACGCTGCGACAGGGGATCATACTTGTGATCATGGCAACGCGCGCAGCCAAGCGTAAGTCCCAGCCACGTGGCACCGGTGGTTTCCACCCGATCAATCACCGTTTCCACGCGCCATTCCTCGGCGATGATGCCGCCTTCGCCGTTGATGCGGTGGTTGCGATTGAAACCGGTGGCCACCTTCTGCTCCAGCGTCGCCTCAGGCAACATGTCCCCGGCCAGCTGTTCAATAGTGAACTGGTCAAACGGCTTGTTCGCGTTCAGCGCCTGAATCAGCCAATCACGCCAAGGCCATTGCTGGCGGCTGCCGTCGGTTTGATAGCCGTTGCTGTCGGCGTAGCGCGAGTAGTCCAGCCACGGCACGGCCATGTGCTCGCCATACCGCGGCGAAGCTAACAGACGGTCGGCCGCCTTTTCGTAAGCGTTCGGGGATTGATCCTTGAGAAACGCCTCCACCTCCGTCGGAGTCGGCGGCAGGCCGGTGAGGTCCAGCGACAACCGGCACAGCAACCGCTCGCGATTCGCCTCGGGTGCCGGTTGCAATCCTTCCTGTTCCAAACGCGCGAGAATAAAACGGTCGATCGGCGTGCGGGCCCAGTCGGCCTGTTTCACCTTGGGTGGCTCCGACCGCTGTGGTTGGGCGAAGGCCCAGTGGCCGGCATACGGCGCGCCGGCCGCCACCCAGCGTTTCAATACCGATTTCTGTGCCGCGCTCAACGGCTTTTTCAATGAAGGCGGCGGCATCACTTCATCGGGATCCTCGGACAGGATGCGATGTATCAACTCGCTGTCCACCAGCTTGCCAGGCGCCAGGATCTCCAAAGCCGCCTCGCGTTCGTCCAGCCGCAGCTTGGCTTTACGTGTGTTGGCGTCCGGACCGTGGCAGGTGAAACAATGCGTCGCGAGAATCGGTCGCACCTCGCGATTAAAGTCCGGCGCGTCCTCGGCCATGCTTCCGATTGCCAGAAGTAGCAAGGGGCCCATCCCGATGAATGGCCTCATGCGATAATCTCCTTCACCACTTCGCCGCCCACATCGGTCAGGCGGAAGTCGCGGCCGTTGTGGCGGTAGGTGAGTTTCTCGTGGTCCATGCCCAGCAGGTGGAGGATGGTGGCGTGGAGATCGTTGACGTGGCATTTGTCGACGGCGGCTTTGTGGCCGATCTCGTCGGTCTCCCCGTAGCTCACGCCGCCTTTCACGCCGCCGCCGGCCATCCAGTAGGTGAGCGCGTGCGGATTGTGATCGCGACCGGGTTTCTTGGATTTCTGCGCCACCGGCAGGCGACCGAATTCCCCGCCCCAAACGACAAGTGTCTCATCCAGCAACCCGCGCTGCGACAGATCCTGCAGGAGCGCGGCGATCGGCTTGTCGGTTTCACCGGCGAACTGCGAATGGTTGCCGGCGATGTCGTTGTGGCCGTCCCAGCTTCGCTGGTTTTCCATGCCACCGCTGTAAATCTGAATGAACCGCACGCCGCGCTCCACCATACGGCGGGCCGTAAGGCATTGGGCGGCGACGTGTTTGCATTTGTCGTCGTCCAGCCCGTACATGGCGCGAATGTGCTCCGGTTCCTTATCCACCGCCAACGCCTCGGGCGCGGCGCTCTGCATTCGGTAGGCCAGCTCAAAGCTCTCAATGCGCGCAGCCAACGATTCCTCAAACGGATTAACTTCGAAGTGCTGTTGGTTCAGCGTCTTCAAGAGATCAAGTTGCCGCCGTTGCTGCTCGGCGTTCATGCCGGTGGGGCGTTTGAGATTATCGATCGGATCGCCTGTGGGTCGGAAGTGGGTGCCCTGATAGACGCTCGGCAAAAAGCCCGCGCCCCAGTTGGCCGCATGTCCCTTAGGCAGGCCGCGTCCCTTCGGGTCGCTCATCACCACAAACGCGGGCAGGCTGTCGCTCTCGCTTCCCAGCCCGTATGTAACCCATGAGCCAACACACGGATACCCCATTCGCGGCAGGCCGCAGTTCATCGCGAAGAGCGCCGGTGAATGGTTGTTGCTCTCCGTGTGTCCTGAGTGGATGAACGCCATCTTGTCTACGTGCTTGGAGAGATTTGGGAAAATAGACGAGACATGCTTGCCGCTTTGCCCGTGCGGTTTGAATTCAAACGGGCTTTTCATCAGCCCACCCACCGCGTTGGCAAAGAAGCCGGTAAACCGATCGAACCCCTCCAGCGCCTGCCCGTCACGCTTGGCCAGTTCCGGTTTGTAATCCCACGTATCCACATGGCTCGGTCCGCCGTTAATGAAGAGCCAAATGACAGATTTGGCCTTCGTCTTAAAATGCGGATTCTTCGCCGCCAACGGATTTTGCGCAGCCAAGCCTTCCTGCTGGAGCAAACTCGCCAAACCCAGCGAGCCAATACCCATGCCAGCCCGTTGAAGCATCTGGCGGCGGTTGAGGTGATTCAGAGTGTTCATTGCACGATAAATTCGTTGAGCCCAAACAGCACCTGCACGAAGTCGGCAAGGGCAAGTTCGCGGCCGTTGTTGGTATAGGATTTTTCCTGCACGTCGATGAAGCTGGCGATCGACTTCTGCTCTTTCGGCGTGGGGTCGCGGCCAAGGACGGTTTGGTAACCCAGAGTCACGGCCGCGGCGGTATCGGGCTGTGCTTTCAGCTGCCTGGCCAGTTCCATGGCTGAAGCGCGCACCTGACCGTTGTTCATGAAGTGCAGCGCCTGCGGAGCGATAATGGTGACCGGGCGGCTGCCCTGGCTCACCAGCGGCTCAGGCGAATCGAAGAGTTGCATGCTGGGGATGAGCTTGCTGCGCTTGATCATGAAATAAATACTGCGCCGCAGCATGCGCTCATCAAGGGTGCCGGCACCGAACATGCGCTCGTCAAGCCGGCCGCTGACCTTCAGGATACTGTCCCGAATCACCTCCGCCTCCAGCCGCGCGGGTGTGCGGCGCCAGTGCAGTTTGTTTTGCGGATCCGCCTTCAACTTGGCGGCATCATGTGCGGCGCTTTGGCGGTAGGTGGCACTCATCACGATCTGTTTGTGCAAGGGCTTGAGCCGCCAGCCGTTTTCGATCAGCTCCAGCGCCAGCCAGTCGAGCAACTGCGGGTGCGTGGGCAGCTCGCCCTGCAGACCGAAATCGTTGGGCGTATTCACAATGCCGCGGCCGAGATGATGCTGCCACAGGCGGTTGGCCATCACCCGCGCGAGCAAGTGCCCCGCGCCGTGTTCGGTGTCCGTAAGCCAATTGGCCAGCGAACGCCGGCGGTAACTAGTGCGCCAACCCTCGGGCGGAGCTACCTGCCACGACTGCTCGTTCTTGCCGCCGCGCATCAGCACCTGCAGAAAGCCCTGCGTGGCCTCGCCGTCTTTCTGGTTCGCATCACCACGTTTCAGGAAATAGGTCTGCTTGTAAAAATGCGGGAACCCGCGGCCATCGGCGTGGTGCTTGGTGGGTTTGAAGCCTTCGCTGGTCACCTGCACCTTTTCCATCTTCGGCACGGGCTTCCTGGTGAGGTGTTGCTGCACGTGATTGTTCAGTTTGGTCCACTCGGCGTCCTGTGCTCGGTAAATCTTCAGTAACGCCGCACGTTGTTTGGCATCCAGCTTTTCCACACTGCCGGCCTGCTTCAAGGCAGCCAGCAAGGTGGCCACCGAGGCGGCGCTGGAATCACCCTTGATCGCCACCGGTCGGGGCGCCGCAGTCACCGCCAATCGGGGTCGACCGATGGTGTGGCTGGTGTTCACATAGAAATCCATCTCCACCGTCAGGATCGTACCGCCCTCGAAACCGACCGGCGCAGCGAATTCAAATACCGCCGCCTGTTCCTTGCCGATACCTCCAAAATCTACCGCCCAACCGCTCTTGCGCTTGTCGCCGTCAATCGAGCTGGCCACCGACAAGCCGGCGGTGTTTTGCTGATGCGTGGCCTTGGGATTGACCAGCTTCACCGGCACCCGTTGACCACCTTTTTTGTTGGCGGCAAACACGCGGATATCGCTCAGTGCAAAATTGCCGTTGCCCGCGCGGCCAGGGCCGTTGCGGGGCATCGACTTGTCCGTGAGCGCCTCAATCCGGATGGCGTTCAGGCCCATCGTCTGCAGTTCGGCCGTGAGCACCCACCGATCATTGGAGGGATTTTTGCCGCCCACGAGAAAGGAGCCGTCGGCCTGTTTGGAAAAGGTCGCGCCATCGAGCGACTTGGGCTGCAGATGATCGAGGATCATCCAGTCCTGCTTTTGCAGTGCGCTCTTCGGCGGATTCTTCGCCCACAGCGCAAAGCGCCGGGGCAACTCGTCCTTTTCAAACTTGGCAAAGGCAGCTGTGAGCGGCGCATGCGCCTTTTCCCATTTGGCAGTAGCCTCCGTAAGATCACCATTCACTGGTAGATCAATCTCGCTGCGGATGGTGGTAGCGAAAGTGTTGATGAAACGATAGTAATCGCGCACGGGAATGGGATCGAACTTGTGATCGTGACAACGAGCGCAGCCAATCGTTAGCCCCAGCATCGCCGTGCCCGTGGTGTTAGCCATATCATCGAGTTCATCGTAACGGGCGGATTCGAATTCCTTCTCGGTCAACTGCGTGGGAAACACGCCCGCGCCGAGGAAGCCCGTAGCCTTCATGGCCAACGGATTGTCCGGCGCAAACTCGTCCCCAGCGATCTGCCATTTCACAAACTGGTCATACGGCATGTCGGCATTGAGCGCCTGAATAACGAAGTCACGGTAATGAAACGCAAAATTGCGGTTGTAATCCTGCTCAAACCCATGGCTCTCCGCAAAACGCGCCACATCCAGCCAGTGCCGTCCCCATCGCTCGCCGTAATGCTTGGAGGCAAGCAGATGGTCGACAACCTTTGCGTAAGCCTGCTCCGAAGGATCGTCCACAAAAGCCGCAACTTCAGTCGGCGACGGCGGCAGACCGATCAAATCAAAATACAACCGACGAATCTGCATGCGAGGATCTGCCGGCCCGTTGGGCTGCAGTTTAACCGACTCCAGTTTACGCAACACAAAACGGTCAATGTCGTTAGCCGGCCAGTTCTTCTGTTGCACCACCGGCGCCTTGACGGCCTGCAGCGGAGCGTAGGCCCAAAAATTCCGGTCATCATCAGTCACCTGCATGCCCTTGCCGGCAATAGATTGCTCTACCAGTGGCTGATCGTAAGGCGCGCCTAGGTTTATCCAATCGGCAATTTTCTTGAGAGCATCGGATGAAAGCTTGTCGGCCTTAGCCGGCATGAAGGGTTCCTCCTCGTGCCGCAACACCGTCATCAGGAAACTGTCCTCCGCCTTGCCCAGAATGATGGACGGCCCCTCCTCTCCACCCTTGAGCAATCCGGCGCGCGTGGAGAGATCTAGATCTCCGCGAATTTTGTCGCCACCATGACACTTCACGCAGTGCTGCTTGAGCAGCACGCGCACATCACTTTTAAACAAAGCCAGCCCCTTGGCCATCTCCACCGCGTGCTTCTCGGATACCTTGGGCGCAGCCAATAACGAAGCGGACCATCCCAAAAAAACGAAGAGCACAAATCGCATCAGGAAATTATGTCGGATTTTATCGTGGGCGCAAGCAATGGGCAAAAAAAAGGTGCCTAAAAAAAAGGCACCCTGTGAAAATAACCTTGGCTGGAGCCTACTTGTGCACGTTATGGCAGGCTTTGCAATTTGAGGCTGTATTCAAAGCAGCCTGATCACCCGCCTTGATGGCGGCCACAATGGCTCCGGTCTTAGCTTTCCAGCTTGCCGCATCGCCCTTCTCAGGCTTGTAAGCAGCAAGCCATTGGGCGTACTTCGCCAGCACTTCCTTATTGGCGGCTAAATCATTATGAAGCTTGGCCTTGAAACCTTTTTTCATCACTTCCTCGATTTGCTCGTGGGTGATTTTTTCCGCCGCATCCGCGGTGTGCACCATCGCCAAACCGAAGCAGGCGACCATCAGGATAAAGATAGTATTTTTCATAAAATTGCGATAAACCATGGACATTCGACCGTGCTGCAGTACTTTGAGCAAGGATTAATTGCTGTTTTTTGAGGCAAAATGAAAAATAGAAAAACTTGCCATCACATTCATAAACAGTAGATTTCTTTCGTCCGAGGTTTAACGCCCCCGGGCAAATGCGTTAAAAAATAGAAAGAAAATAGCTATGAAATACATCACTACATTTGCATTGGCCTTTGTGTTTACTGCCTTTGTTGCATTAGCCGACCACCATGCGGTGCAAGCGAAAATCGTATGCGGCAAGTGCACTGCCAAGATTAAGGGTGCAGGATGCAGTGCCGCTATCTCCTATAAAGGTAAAGACGGCAAAGAAGTATCCTACCTACTGTCTGGAAAGCTTGTAAAAGGCAAGGGTTGTGAAGGAATTAGCCATGGCACCATCTGTAAGCCCGGCTCCAGTGTTGCTGCGACGGTAACCGGTAAGGTTGTTGACGGCAAATTCAACGCCGAGAAGATTGTTGCCAAGAAGAAATAATTTCTTCTGATATTGATCACACCAACCCGCTGGATATTTTCAGCGGGTTTTTTCGTGCCCTCATCCGGTCACTACCCTAGTCTCCCTCGCCATGGCCAAGGCCTCCCGCGAATACGTATATGGCACCAATCCTGCCTTCGAAATCTTACGCGCCAAGCGACGCACGGTGTACGGAGCATGCCTAAACCAATCCGCACGCGACAAGCCGCGCATGCAAAAGCTGGTGAAGTTGCTAGAGCAGCACGCCGTCCCTATGGAGTGGGTGGAAAAAGGTCGACTCATTCAGCTCTCTAAGTCCACCGAACATCAGGGTGTGGTTTTAAAAACTTCACTCTACCCATATACGCCTAAGGAGGATTTATTTGAAAACCGAAGACTTCTCCTCCTCGATAATATCGAGGATCCTCACAATGTCGGTGCAGTTTTGCGCAGTGCGGAGGTGTTCGGATTTCGAGGCGTATGCCTGCCAACGCGGGGTGTACCCGAAGTATATCCCTCGGTGGTGAAAGTCTCCGCTGGTGCTACGGAGTTCATGCAAATCGCCCGTGATGCGTCGGCCAATCAATACGCCCGCAAGGCGCAGGAGGCCGGTTACCAAATCGCCGCGCTGGACATGAACGGCAATACCACACTCAACACCGTGCAAGCCGCCGCACCGGAAAAGCTGCTGCTTGTGATCGGCGGCGAAGACAAATCCGTCGGCCAATTCATCCTCAACATGGCCGACCACATCATCGGTATCCCGCAATTTGGCCGGGTAAATTCATTAAACGCCAGCGTCGCCGCCGGCATTGCGATGCACGCGCTGGGCGGCGATTAGGTTTCGGATTAAAAATTTAAGCCAACACCGGCTTAATCAGTTTCCCGTGCACATCAGTGAGGCGGAAGTCCCGACCTTGGAAGCGGTAAGTCAGCTTTTCGTGATCGATGCCGAGCAGATGCAGAAGCGTGGCGTGGAGGTCGTTGACGTGGGTGCGGTTTTCCTCGGCGTTATAGCCAAGCGGATCGGTGGTGCCATGGGTCACGCCGCCCTTGATGCCGCCGCCGGCGAGCCAAAGATTAAAACCCTTCATGTGATGATCACGACCCACGGCACCCTTGTTACGCTGGGCCATGGGCGTGCGACCGAATTCGCCGCCCCACACGATTAACGTGTCCTCAAACATGCCTTTACGCTTGAGATCGGTCAGCAACCCGGCAATGGCGCGGTCCACGGACGGGCAGCAATGGTTTTGCATGTAATCCACGAGACCATTGTGATGATCCCAACCGCGATGATAGAGCTGGATGAACCGCACGCCGCGCTCGGCCAAGCGGCGCGCCAACAGGCAGTTACTGGCAAAGGAACCGTCGCCAGGTTTACAGCCGTACAGATCAAGCGCCTCGGCCGGTTCGTTCGTGAGATCCATCAGGTCCGGCACGCTCGACTGCATTTTAAAAGCCATCTCATACTGTGCGATGCGCGTGGCGATCTCCGGATCCCGCGTGAGCGGTTCCTGCAGATCGTTGAGTGCCTGCACCGCATCCACCACATCCCGTTGGCGCGCGACATCCACGCCGCCAGGTCGCCGCACGTACATCACCGGATCGCCAGTGGATCGCAGTTGGATTCCCTGAAACTGACTCGGCAAAAATCCCGTATGCCACATGCGCACCGAGATCGGCTGCGGACTGCGACCCGCATGCGAACTGAGCACCACGAACCCCGGCAAATCCTCGGCCTCACTGCCGAGTCCGTATTGGATCCACGAGCCCATACTCGGCCGACCGCTAATGGTGGTGCCGGTGTTCATAAGGGTGTTGGCCGGATCGTGGTTGATCGCATCGGTGTGCATCGAACGAATCACCGCGAGATCATCAATGTGCTTGGCAAGGTGCGGAAAGAGCGTGGTCATCTCCGTGCCGCTTTGGCCAAATTTTTTAAACGGAAACTGCGGCCGCAGACAGGCGAGCTTCTGGTTCTGCAACTGCGCGATCGATTGCCCCTGAGTGTACGATGTCGGCATCAGCTGGCCGTCCAGCTTCACCAGCTCCGGTTTGTTCGCATCAAACGTCTCCAAATGCGATGGACCGCCGGACATGTATAAATAGATGACCCGCTTCACTTTCGCGGTATGATGCAACGGTCGCACCACGCCCGGCCAACGCTCCGTCTTGCGGCCCGCACCCAGAGCGGCGAACGCCACGCTGCCCAAACTCAAGCCCGTCCGCCCAAAGAAAGCGCGGCGATTTAAGTCGGTTGTCATGATGAATAATTCACCACAGAGAGCACAGAGTTTTTTCCAATCATCTTCTCTGTGCTTCTTCGGTTAAAAATCAGGCCAAGATCGGCTTGAGCACTTTCCCATGCACATCGGTCAGCCGGAAGTCACGACCCTGAAAGCGATAGGTAAGCTTTTCGTGGTCGACACCCATGAGGTGCAGAATGGTGGCGTGGAGATCGTTGACGTGCACGACGTTTTCCACCGCGTTGTAGCCGAAATCGTCGGTGTTGCCGTAGCTCATGCCGCCCTTGATGCCGCCGCCGGCGAACCAGCAGCTGAAGCCCTTGATGTGGTGATCGCGCCCGCTGCCTTGCGCCATCGGCGTGCGGCCAAATTCGGCGCCCCACAGGATGAGAGTGTCTTCCCACAAACCGGAACCCTTAAGATCCTTGATCAGCGCCGCGACGCCTTGATCGACTATCTTAGCGGTATTTTGCATGGCGCCCTTAATGCCACCGTGATGATCCCAACCGCGGTGATAGAGTTGGATGAACCGCACGCCGCGCTCGGCCAAGCGCCGGGCGAGCAGGCAGTTGCTGGCAAACGAGCCATCGCCGGGTTGTGCACCGTACAGGTCAAGAACGCCCTTGGGTTCCTTGGAAATATCGACCAGCTCCGGCACGCTCATCTGCATGCGGAAGGCCATCTCGTACTGCGAAATGCGCGTGGTAATTTCCGGATCCTGCACGGCGGCATTCTGCAGTTGATTGAGCTGTTGCACAGCATCGACAACATCGCGCTGGCGATCGGCATCCACGCCATCGGGGCGTTTCACATAGAGAACGGGATCGCCCTTCCCACGCAACTGCACGCCCTGAAAACGGCTGGGCAAAAAGCCCGCGTGCCATTGCCGGGCGGCCACGGGCTGGTCCTGTCCGCCGCCGCGTGAGATGAGCACGCAATAGCCGGGCAGGTTTTCGGTTTCCGCGCCGAGCCCGTACAGCATCCACGACCCCATGCTCGGCCGACCACTGATGGTGGTGCCGGTGTTCATGAGGGTGTGGGCGGGATCGTGATTGATGGCATCTGTGGTCAACGATCGGATAACCGCAATATCATCGGCCACACTCCCGATGTGCGGGAAGAGATTGCAAATGTGTTGGCCGGATTGGCCAAACTTCTGGAAATCATGTTGCGGCCCGAGGCAGGTCAAATTGTTTCGCTTGCCCTGCAACTGGGCAATCGGCTGACCCTCGGTGATGCTCTTGGGCATCGGTTTGCCGTCCATCTCGCGCAGCTTCGGCTTGTAATCGAGCGTCTCCAAATGACTCGCGCCGCCGGCCATGCACAAGTGGATCACCCGCTTCACCTTCGGTTTGTGATGCGGCTTGGCGAGGATGCCTGGCCACTTGTCAATCTGCGGCCGGTCCGCGGACAGCAGCGAGGGATTCAACAGCGAGGCAAGGCCTAGGCTGCCCAAGCCGGCCTTGCCCAGAAAGGCGCGGCGGCTGACGTCGGAGGGAAAAAGATCGAATTGGCTCATGGCTAGTTGCGGGTGATATTTTCGTGAAGGTTCAGGACCACGCGCGCGATGGAGGTCCAGGCGGCGAGTTTGGATTTATCCAATGCCTCATCGGCCATCTTGGCGCCGTTCTTTAACAGCGCGTCCGCGGCGACCGCATCGGTCTGGTAATGCTTGAGATGTTTGTCGGCCAGGCCAACGAGTATCTTGACCTCGGCGGCGCTGGGCGGGCGGTGCAGCGCCAGTTGGTAGGCGAAGGCGATGCGCGACTCAGGCGTTTTGCCGCCATCCTTGAGAATACGCTCAGCAAAGATGCGGGCGGCCTCGACATAGGTGGGGTCATTGAGCAGCACCAGAGCCTGTTGCGGGGTGTTGGAGCGCACGCGCTCGACCGTGCATTCCTCGCGGCTTGGCGCGTTAAAGGCGGCGAGGCTGGGATGCAGGAAGGTGCGGCACCAGTAGGTGTACAGGCCGCGCCGGTACAGGCCGTCGCCGGCATCTGCTTTCCAACTGCGTTTGGGAAAATTCAGGTGCGCCCAGTATCCGGCGGGTTGATACGGCTTGGCGCTGGCGCCGCCAATGGTCTTCACGAGCAGCCCACTAACGGCGAGCGCGTTGTCGCGCACCATCTCGGCCTCGAGCCGCCAACGGCCCTGCCGGGCGAGCCAGAGGTTATAGGGATCCTTGTCCGTCACAGCCTTGGGCGCCACGGAGCTTTGGCGGTAGGTGCCGCTGCTGACCATGAGTTTCACCATGTGTTTTACGTCCCAACCGTTTTCCATGAACTCAATGGCCAGCCAATCGAGCAATGCGGGGTGCGTGGGTGGCGTGCCTTGCGCGCCGAAATCATCCAGCGGCGTGGCCAGCCCACGCCCGTGGAACATCGCCCACAGGCGATTGACGAACACGCGCGCAGTGAGCGGGTTATCCTTCGCCACAATCCAGTCGGCGAGATCCATACGACTCGCGCGGCCTTCTGGCGCTTGGCCAAACTGCAGGAATCCCGGCACGGCCGGCTGAACCTGGTCACCTGAATCGTCCAACCAGTTGCCGCGCGGCAACACGCGCACCATCCGCGGCTTGCTCATACTAGTGGAAACTAGCGTGGTGGGATAAGCATTTATAGCCGCATCACGAGCAGCAGTCTTAGCGGCGACAGCTTTGCGCACTTCGGCTAGTTCCGGAGCTATGGTGCGGTAGTGATCGGCAATCGCTTTTTGCTGTGCTGCATCGCGTTGAGCGGTTGGCTGTTTAAATGCAGCAGCGACTACTGGAGGCAGGTTATGCCCTCCGCGGACCTTGGGCTCAGCCGCGGTGGTAAGGGAGAGTCGGAAATGGCCGATGTTATGATTGGGATATTGCGACTGATGTTTCAGGGTGATGGTCAGGGTAGTATCATCGCCGCCGGCCAGGGGTTTCTCAAAAACAAACACCGCCGTGCGATTGGCTGCCTCCACGTGACCATTGCCGGCCCAGCCGGTTTTGGAATCAGGCTTGAGGGCATTGGCGACTGGATAGTTAGCCTGCGAGTAATCTGATGTCGCACTAGCAATCTTCACTGGCGATTTGCCTTTTGCCACGGAGAAATGAGTCAGGACAAAATTACCATTTCCGCGTGCGAGTGATTTCTTGGGAAAACTCTCATGCGTCAAAGCTTCCAAACGGATGCCGGTGATGTTTTTTAAGTTAGTGGCCAAAGTAATAGTATAATCATCCTTGGCCGGGTTTTTGCCAGTGGACAACACACTGTGATCTGTCTGCACCTTAAGGGTGGCACCGCCGGAGGATTTGGCGCTGGTGGGCTTAATCGCTTGCCAATCAGAGCTTTCTGCCAAAGTTTTTTGCAACCCCGCCTCCCAAGTCTTTTGTCCGGCGGCTAAATTGACCTCCGCAATTTTTTTGCGAAGCTCTGCCAGCTCTTCTTCCAAGGAGGCAACCTTTGCCTTGTCTTCCATGCGCGGTACCTTGGT
>DPAW01000223.1 GCA_003517285.1 Verrucomicrobiales bacterium | reverse complement strand
CGTGTTTTTCTACGCCGTCTTGGGCGGCATGAAAGGCATCACCTACACGCAGATTGTTCAGTATGTCGTGCTCATTTTCGCGTACACCGTGCCCGCGGTATTTATTTCACTCCAACTCACCGGCAACCCCATCCCACAACTGGGCCTCGGCGGTGACGTAGCCGACGGCACCCCACTATTGGCCAAGCTGGATCAGGTGGTCACCGACCTTGGTTTTGGCGAATACACCACCAGCGTGATGGGTAGTAAGCTAAACATGTTCGCCTACACCCTGTCGCTCATGATCGGCACCGCCGGGCTACCGCACGTAATCATCCGCTTTTTCACCGTGCCCAAAGTCAGCGACGCCCGCCTCTCCGCCGGCTGGGCCTTGGTTTTCATCGCCATCCTCTACACCACCGCCCCCGCCGTCGCTGCCATGGCTAGACTAAATCTTTCTGAAACCATCCAACCCGGAAAAATCGGCAACGTTGAGGGCAACCTCGAATACAAAAACCGCCCGGAGTGGTTTCAGAATTGGGAAAAGACCGGCCTTCTTGGATTCGAAGATAAAAACGGCGACAACCGAATCCAGTACTACAACGACCAAAATGAAGCCTTTACTCCGAAGGCTGAAGAATACGGCTGGAAAGGCAACGAGATGACCACCGTGGACAAGGACATCATCGTGCTCGCCAACCCGGAAATTGCCAAACTACCCGGGTGGGTGATTGCTCTGGTCGTTGCCGGCGGTCTGGCCGCCGCCCTCTCCACCGCGGCCGGCCTTTTGCTGGCCATCTCCTCCGCCGTTTCGCATGACCTACTCAAAGGCATCCTGAAGCCGGAGATTTCCGAACAGGACGAACTCAACGCCAGTCGCGTGGCCATGGTTGGCGCCATCGCCTTGGCCGGCTATTTTGGCCTAAACCCGCCGGACTTCGCCGCCGGCACAGTGGCCATCGCCTTTGGCCTCGCAGCCTCATCCATTTTCCCCGTGCTTATGCTCGGCATTTTCTCCAAGCACATGAACCGACAGGGCGCCGTTGCGGGCATGATCGCCGGCCTCGGCATCACCCTGCTCTATGTATTCCAGCACAAGGGCATCATGTTTATCCCGGGCACTTCGTTCTTGGGCGGCATGAAGGAAAACTGGTTCCTCGGCATCACGCCCAACGCCTTTGGTGCTGTGGGCGCAATTGTCAACTTCGTGGTCGCCTTTGCCGTTTCCAGTAATACGGACGCGCCGCCGGAAGAAGCCGTGGAACTGGTGGAGCGCATCCGCACGCCGGGCGATTAAACCTGCCTAGCGCCGAGCACTTCCACAATGGATTCGCGCAAGACGCGCACCATCCTGCGCAACTGTGCATCCGTAGTACAATAAGGCGGCAAAAGCGGAATCACATTCCCAATCGGGCGCGTTAAGACGCCTCTTCGGGCCATCGCCTCGCACACACTAAAACCGGCGCGATCCTTAAGCGCAAATGCCCGCCGTGTTTTCCAGTCCGCAACCAACTCCACCCCAACAACCAACCCTTCCCGTCGTACATCACCCACCGCGGCCAAAGCCCACAAGGAATCCAACTCGTGTTCCAAGACCCGCTCCATTGCCTTGCGTCGGACCTTGGCCTTCGGCTGATGCAGCAACCCCCAACTGGCCAAAGCCGCTGCTGCTCCCAGTTGATTGCCCGTGTAGCTGTGACCATGAAAGAATGTTTTGAATTCCTCGTACTCACCCAGAAACGCATTGTACACCGACTGCGTCGTCAAAGTGGCCGCCATCGGCAAATACCCTCCGGTCATCCCCTTGGCTAGGCATAGAAGATCCGGCACCACCTTTTCCTTTCCTCCAGCAAACACCTTTCCCGTACGGCCAAAGCCCGTCATCACTTCATCGGCTATTAAAAGAGCGCCACTTGCCCGCGCGGCTGCCGCCACGCGCTTTAGCCATCCGGGCGGATGCATCACCATCCCAGCTGCACCCTGCACCCGAGGCTCCACCACCAGCGCGGCGTATTTACGCCGTTCAAGCTTCTGCTCTACCTGTGTGGCACACTCGTGATTGCATTTGGCATACAACCGCGCATCACGGCGCTGCGGCTTGGCGCGATTGAACGGGCACCGATAACACGCCGGAGCAGCCACTTTGTCCGACTTAAACAACAAACCGCTGTAGGACTTGTGAAACAGATCAATATGCCCAAGGCTCGTAGCGCCAATCGTGTCGCCATGATACGCGCCATCCAACGAAAGGAACCGCGGCGCGCGCGAACGTCCCGTGCGACGGGTAAATTCGTAAGCCATCTTTAAGGCCACCTCCAGGGCCGTGGAGCCATCGTCGGAAAAGAAAACCTTTTTCAACGGGCATCCTGCTCCTTTCACCAGTTTCTCCGCCAACAGGGAAGCGGGCTTATTGGCCAATCCCAGAGCGGATGTGTGCGCCACCTGCTTCAACTGCCGCTCAATGGCCCGGTTCAGCTTGGGATGATTATGCCCGTGCAGATTCGTCCAAATGGAGGCGTTGCCATCGAGATACTTTTTACCCTGCGCATCCTCCAGCATCGCCCCCTTGCCCCGCACCAAGACGATCGGTTCCGCTCGCTCCCAATCCCGCATTTGCGTGAAGGGATGCCAGACATAACGCCGATCCAGTTGAGCGAGTTTATGCATCGGCCGTTCCGCTTCCTAATGCCTCCAGCAATGCATCCAGATGTTTCGGTTGATGGGCCGCGCTTACCGTAATCCGTAATCGCGCCGCTCCCCGAGCGACGGTGGGATAACGCATTGCCGGAACCCAAACCCCAGCATCCCCCAAACGTTCTGCCAGCGCTAAGGCCTCACGTTCATCGCCAATCATCAGAGGCATAATAGCACTACGCACCACAGGCAATTTCCAACCCTGCTGTATCAGCCCATTCTTCAAGGCATCCACATTGGCCCACAGGCGTTTGCGTAACGCCTCCCCTTCGTTCGACTGGACCAGCTCGACCCCGCGTTTGGCCGCCGACAGTTGCGCGGGCACGGGGGCGGTTGAAAAAATAAAGCTACGGGCGCGATTCACCAGCATATCAATCAAGGCCTGCGATCCGCAGATGTAGCCGCCGGCCGCCCCCAAAGCTTTCCCCAACGTTCCAAGTTGCACCTCCACGCCATCAGCCACGTCCATTTCCTCAGCAATCCCTCGCCGACCTTCGCCGTACAAACCGGTCGCATGCGCTTCATCCAACATCAACCAGGCGCCATACCGATTTTTCAACTGCACCAAATCACGCACCGGCGCCAGATCGCCATCCATGGAAAACACGCTTTCAGTAATAACCAGCGTGTTCCCCTCCCTTTCGTAAGCCCATTGCAGAATGGACTCCAAATCAGCCAGATCGTTGTGTTTGAACACACGTAATTTCGCGCCGGACAATCGGGCCGCATCAACGAGGCAAGCGTGTACCAGTTTATCGATGATTACTACATCGCCCTGTCCGACCAATGCCGGCACCGTACCTAGCGCTGCCGTGTAACCCGAGGAAAAACTGAGGGCCGCTTCGGTTTGCTTGAAGGCACCCAGTGCCGCCTCGAGTTCATGGGCGATCGTTTGAGAGCCACTGATCAAACGAGCCGAACCGGCCCCAGCGCCCAAGGTCTCCACTCCGTCTTGCGCGGCCATTCTCAAGGACTCGTGGGCCGCCAAGCCGAGATAATCGTTGGAAGAAAAGTTGATCAGCTCACGATCACCCGAATGCACTTCAACCTGCTGCGGCGTTTCGATTCGGCGCAATGAACGCAGTAAGCCAGCCTCGTCGATTGACTTCAGCTCGCCGTGCAAAAACTGGTCAAATGCGTCAATCATGTCTCGCCACCCATTCACCGTTAATCATGACTGACGTCACGTCGCCTTGATGCGCCACAATTTGCTCCGCCACATCTCCACTATTTTCATCCCAAGGCAAGGCGATCAAATCCGCCATTTTCCCCGGCTCCAAAGTGCCCACCTGTTCTTCGAGCCTCAACGCTCGGGCGGCATTTTGGGTCACCATATCCACACAAGCATCAGCAGTCACTTGCGGGTGATGCTGAACTAACATTCGCATTTCCTCAAACAGATCCAGTTCCGCATTGGCATCACAAACGGTCGCCAAACTGTCTGTCCCCAGACATAAATTGATCTCCGCATTCCGGACCGCATCCAACGCGAATGCTTGATGCCCAAAATAGTCATGACTCCGCGGACAATACACCCAATGGGCGTCCGCCGTAGAGATCAACTGCCGATCGGATTCGTCCAAATAGTTTCCGTGCACCAAAACGAACCGTTCCCCGAGCAATCCGGCACGTTGGACGTTGGCCAGCGGTGATTTGCCAGTGCAATCGTCCATGTTTCGGCCAACCCGAGCAAGCATGTCAAACATGGTCCCAGAACCCTCGCGAAACATTTGATTTTCCTCTGTCGATTCACCGACATGCATGGCAATCGGTACATCACGAAAACCCGCGCACGCCTCGAGCAATCCGTACTTTGTCGTGTAAGGCGCGTGAGGTGAGAGACCCACACAGCCTCGAGGCGGTGTATTCCCCCGAATCCATGTCTGGAGTTCTTTCAATTCCTGCTCAACATCGCTCTCGGGTTGGAGCAAAATAATCTCGAGAAACGACACCATTCGCAACGGCGTTTGCGACCACAGATCGGGCAGCAAATCCCGACGGGTTTCAATATTACCGAGCGTGGTGATTCCATGATTAAGGCATTGTTGCGCACCGCGAAGCCATGATGCTTGGTGAGCCGCATCATCCACGTCCGCCTTGAGATCAACGATGGCTCGAATCCATTCAGTAAACGAAGAAGTCGAAGGAATGGCTCCGACAAAATCTGTGTAATTCAAATGACAATGGGCATTCACCAAACCGGGCATCAGAATCACTTCACCCAGATCTTCTGCCTCGGATTGTTTTGAACACTCACTCCACGGTCCGATTTCTGAAATACGCCCCCCATCAAGGCGGACGAACCCGTCCTCAATGGACGGAGAAGAAACAGGATGAATGTGGCGTGCGCGCAAGAGCATGCGCGAAGCTACCGATTTCCCTTTGGCGCGGTCAATGGCGCGCACTGAAAAACTGGCTAGGCCGCGATGGCTTGCAGTGCCTGTTTGGCGCTGGCAGCCACCTTGTGGTTGCGGGCTTTAAACTTATTATGCCTCTTGCGCAACTGGGCTTGAATCTTCTTGGTCACCAGATCAATGGCCGCGTAGAGATCGCTCTCCGCGTCGCGAGCAATCAGATTTTGCCCCGGCAAAGCCAGCTTCATGGTGCAGGTGTACTGATTTTTCGGCACACCCTTGTGGTCACGCTCCAAATTGACAAATGCCTTCAGCGCGTGGGTTTCCTGGTGATCCAATTTTTCGATGCACAGGCGTACGTGTTCCTTCAGGCCATCAGTGAGAGTGACCTTGTGGGTAGACAGGACCAATTTCATGTTACCCCAATTTAGCACACAAGCCGCGAATCGCCAGCGGGCGAGGGACAAAAGTCATTCAGTTATTCACACCGCAGAAATCGCTATTCCCATGTTATTCACAGCCCACAAATTTCCGGTGGGCCGCGAACACTCCGCGCAGGTTGGCGGACATTTGATCCTGAATAGCCTGAATTTCACGATAAACTGCCAAATTGTTACCTTGCGGCCGGGCGGTTTCACGGTCGTTGAGCTTCACAAAACGATCGGAGAGATCGCTGATGGAGACTTTTTCACCGCGATTTCGGACCACACACCACATCGCCTGTAACGCCGCTCCGTATGCCGCGCCTTCGCCGACAGCCAAGGTCACGACCTCAGCATTGAAGATATCCGCCATGATTTGGCGCCACAGCTTGGAATTCGCCCCGCCACCGGTTACTCGGATCTGTTTGGCCTTCACGCCCAAGTCCGCCAATCGGCGCAAACCGTAGTTCATCCCCATCGTCACGCCTTCCATGGCGGCTCGGGCAAAATGCCCCTGCCGATGCGTACGCGTATTAGCGCCAAGCCAAACTCCCGTGCCCTCCGGTACGTTGGGAGTTCGTTCTCCTTCAAGATAAGGTAAGAGAATCAGCCCGTCACTGCCGGCTCCAACCTTGGCGGCCGCCTTTTCATATTGCGCGTGCGATAACCCGTAATGTTCACGCACCATTTCCGTGGCCACGGTCACGTTCATGGTGCACAGGAGCGGTAGCCAGCGGTT
>DPAW01000157.1:3184-3924 GCA_003517285.1 Verrucomicrobiales bacterium | reverse complement strand
CGTATCCTCAGCCGAGTAACGTGCCGCACGGATGCGCACGCGCATGTTGCCCACGTCCGGCAGGCCGTCGCCGACGTCGATGATGTACCTCGCGTTGGCCGGGATCATCACGATATCCGGCGAGACCGGCGGCACCTCTGGCCTCGTGGTGGTGGGGATCCATGCGTGCTTGGCCCCGCCATAACTCCAACTCGGCCCGATGCCCTGTCCGGTCACCAAATCCCGATAATGCATCCCGTTGTGGTTGCGCTCAAATTTCTCGCCCTGTTGCTGAAACGCCTCCTCGACCGTGAGCCCCTCCTCCTTGATCCGTTTTCGCGTTCCCTCAATGTTTGCCGTGTACTTGTGATTGATCCGCTTGGCGGCGTCCCGCATCGAAATTCCGTAGTAGACCGCCTGCGGCTGCGGCCCGCGAACAGTCGCCCGCTCCAGTGCCTTGCGCGCCAGCTCGCGGTACTGCTCGAACTGCACCGCAGTCATTTGCAGCAACTCGGAGCTGTTTTTGAATCCATCCTCTGAGGCCGTCTCCGGTGGCAGGTCGCGTGAGAAATCGTGCGGAATTCCCAACAGATCCTGCAGCGCGTACTTGTATTCATAACGCGTCATCCGACGGAATGAAGTATGCCCCTGCTCGCTTCGTCGCACCTGCGACGCCACCTGAATCTCCCCGGACAACCAGTCCACAATCCGGGCCTTCTCGGCATCGGTGAGTTGCACCTCGGCATCCTCCGGCGGCATCT
>DPAW01000157.1:1463-2882 GCA_003517285.1 Verrucomicrobiales bacterium | reverse complement strand
CCTCGGCATCCTCCGGCGGCATCTCGCCGTTGCCAACCACGTCAAACACCTCCAGCCACCAGTTGACATCCTTCCCCTTGAGCAGGTTGGGGTCGAGTGTATCGACCCGAAACTTGCCCTTCTGCTTATCCGGTCCGTGACAGCCCACGCACACACGCTTCAGCACCGGCTGCACCTCTGCGCGGAACTTGGCCAAGCGCGGCTCAGGCACCTCCTCCCGCTTGGCCAAGCCCTTGGCCAAGCTGCCACCAAGCAGCACAATTGCCATTGCCAAAAAAAAGACCCTCATGAACTCCCGCACTGCTACCACCATCCCCCCATTTCCGCGAGAGGATTTGAAATTAACCTACATGCCAATCTCAACTATTTCGGTTGTGTTCAACCCACCTCTCCCGCAGTCTACTGGGAGTGTGAGTGCGGCCGAAATTGAGAAAATGACTACCTCGGAACGCCTGCAGGCGATGGAATCGTTGTGGGATGCCTTGTGCCGTGAGCCTGATAAGTTGAATTCACCCAATTGGCACGGCGAGGTTTTGTCTGACCGCCGGACCAAAATTGAAGACGGCGAAGCCAGTTTTGTATCACTCAAGGAAGCCCGTCGCAGGCTGCTGGGATGAAGTCTGTAGAGGTCAGTCTTCTCGACGAGGCACTCCTTGATCTTGAAGCCGGCCGCCAATTCTACGACGGACAAGACCCCGGTGTTGGCCTGTACTTTCTTGAGTCCGTTTTTGAAGACATCCAGTCACTTCGAAACACGGCCGGCGTCCATCCCATACATTTCAGCTATCAAAGAATGCTCACAAAACGATTCCCGTTTGCCGTCTATTATGAGGTCATTGACGATACGGCCCGAGTCGTGGCAGTGCTCGACATGAGACAGAATCCGAACGGAATCCGATCGATCCTGGATTGGCGAAGCATTCAGTCGGATGGTTAATCGAAGCCGTAATCGCTCCCTACTTCCGCAAAAAAATCTCGCTGGTAGCGACGAGGTGGACGAGGTCGCGGAGGCGGTTGCCGTTTTTGGCGAGGGCGGTGGTGATTTTGTTGACCTCGCCGCGGTCGAGGGGCTCAAGCCGGCGGCCGGTGGCGTAGGTGAGCATTTTCTCGGTGAGGCAACGGGCGAAATCCGGCTCGCGTTTCAGGAGCATTTGCTTGAAGGCGACAATGTCGGCGAGTTGATCGCCGTTGGGCAGCTCGGTGGCCGGATCAATCTGCGGCCGGCCGTCGGTACGATAATGGGTGCGCCAGCGGCCGACGGGGTCAAAGTTTTCGAAGGCAAATCCCATCGGGTCGATCTTGCGATGGCAACTGGCGCAGGCTTCGTGTTTGCGATGCAGCTCGAGCTGTTCGCGAATGGTCTTGGCGTTGCGCAGGTCGGGCGAGAGCGGCTCAACATCGGGCGGCGGCGGCGAGGGC
>DPAW01000157.1:0-1160 GCA_003517285.1 Verrucomicrobiales bacterium | reverse complement strand
GGCGGCGGCGGCGAGGGCGGTGAGCCCAAAATATTTTCCAGCAACCACACACCGCGTACGATGGGCGAGGTGTCCACGCCGTTAGCGGTGGCGGTCATCACGGCGGGCATGGTGAGGATGCCGCCTCGGCGCGGGTCATTGGTCGGCACGCGGATCATGCCTTCGCCGGGCACATCGTCGCGGTTGTACATCCAGCGGGCAATGTGGGCATTGAGGTACGTGTGATCGGAATGGATAAAGGTGGTGATGCGTTCGTTGCGCACAAGCACGTCAGCGAAAAACGCAGCGGCCTGCTTCGAGAGCATCGGCTCCATTCTGCGGTCGTGATAAAACCGGAATGGACCACCCTTCTCCGGCGGCATTTTGCCGAGCTTGTCGAGCCTCAGCCAGGTGGTGGTGAAGTTCTGCACGAAGGCCTCGGCCTTGGGATCCTTCAACATGCGCTCCACCTGCGCACGCATCACGGCCGGCTCGCGCAGTTTGTTTTTGGCGGCGAGGCGGAAGAGTGTCTCGTCGGGCATCGACGACCACAGGAAATAACTAAGGCGCGAGGCCAGCGCGTAGGCGTCGAGGTCGCCGGCGTTTTCGCGCAGGTACAAAAAGCGCGGCGAACACAGCAGCGCCGTGTAGCCCGCCTGCAAGGCGCGGATGGCGCGGGCTTCGTCGGGGTTGCCCACGATTTGCTGCGGCGCGGTTTGGGTGACGGACAACGGCGTGCTCGCGATGCCCGGCCCGCTCCAAGCCAAGCGCAAACTGTTCGGCCGGCCGTAAGCGAAATACTCCAGCCGAATCGCGTGTTTGCCCTTGGCCAAGCGCACTTTGCCGCGCTTGGTGGAGGCGCCGTGCAGGCCGTCGTGCTCGATGACTTTTTGGTTGGCGACGATCAGCCGCGAGCCGTCGTCAGACGCCAGCTCAAATGCGTACTCGCCCGCCACCGGTGCCTCAAGCCGGCCTTCAAACACCATGCCGTAATAGTCCGGCTTGCGTGCGGGGCGAATGTCGATTAACCCGCCGGCCAACGCACCCTCGGCCGCCGGCTTCAGCTCGTCGAACTTCGGCAGCTTGGTCCATTTGCCGTGATACACGCGGTACTTCAAATCCTTGATCGCGCCCAATGGCTTGGCCTTGGGATCCGCCATCAATCCACGCACGAGCTTCAC
>DPAW01000048.1:1459-5245 GCA_003517285.1 Verrucomicrobiales bacterium | reverse complement strand
CCCGCGTCGGTGATTTGGGTGCGGTGTAAAAGAAGGAAGGCGACTTTCTCCAAATCTGCTTCGATGAGTTCGCCTTCGTGCCTATTGAGTGATTTGCGAATCGCCTCCTCAACAATGGGGTCGACAATAACCTTCTCTTCCGCTGGAGAAACCGATTCAGGCGTGTCTTTAGAACACCCCACCAAAACCACCGCCACCATCATCACGAGAATCTGCTTCATGCCCCTCAGCCTACGCCACCGCCTCATGCCTGCCTACTGTAAATAAGAAGGAATTTTATAATCGCGCTCAACCGTCTAGCCCTTTTGGAGGCTCGCCAATGCGGTATACTGGATCTTAAGCGCAACTGAGTTATGGCAAACCTAAGAGAGACATTCTTGCGCAACAATCAATTTGCACTTTTTTTGCACTGCAGGATAGACAAGAAATGTCTGATGGCTATTTCAGCCTGAAAAAATGGGGTGATCGACCGGGCTCGAACCGGCGACAACCAGAATCACAATCTGGGGCTCTACCAACTGAGCTACGACCACCGTTGGAAGAGCCGGAACCTATCAATATAGCTTGGGTCGGTCAAGCGTTGGAATGGGTTGTCCACAAGTTCACGTCGACACCACCAAAGTGCCTTCGGATGATGCGCCCCGTGAACCGCATCAAACTCCTTCCTGAACAGGTGGCCAACCAAATCGCCGCCGGCGAAGTGGTGGAACGGCCGGCCAGTGTGGTGAAGGAGTTGGTGGAAAATGCACTGGATGCCGGGGCAAGCCGCATTACCGTAGAGGTAAAGGCCGGCGGGCGCAGTCTCATCCGCGTGACGGATGATGGCCACGGCATGAGCCGTGATGATGCCCTCATGAGCCTCGAACGCCATGCCACCAGTAAAATTACCCGCGCTGAAGATCTCGCCTCAATCGGCACCATGGGTTTTCGCGGCGAAGCGGTACCCAGCATTGCGAGCGTAAGCCGATTTACTCTGACCAGCCGCGAAACTGAAGCCGAAGCTGGCACACAAATCATCATCAACGGCGGCAAAATGATTTCCGTTAAGGAAGCCGGCGCAGCCGTTGGTACAGAAGTGGAGGTCCGCTCGCTTTTTTACAACCTCCCCGCTCGCCGTAAATTTCTCCGAACAGAGGAGACCGAACGCTCCCACGTGCAACAGGTGCTCACGCTCATGGCCCTGGGACATCCGAGTGTGGCCTTCATCTTTCGCCATAACGACCGCGAGGTGTGGCGGTTGCCGGCCGAAACCGGCACGGGCGCCGAGGCTCTGCAACGCCGACTGAATGCACTCTGGGGCGAAGGTCTTAAGCTGGTGGGCATTGATACGGATGGCGAATTGCCCAAGCGCCCGTTTGATGAGGAGGACACGCCGGCCTCGGCCATTCGGATCTGGGGCTTCATTGGCGCGCCGGGCGTGAGCCGGAGCAATCGCGAGCATCAACATGTATTTGTCAATCAACGGCCCGTCGACAACGTCGGCCTAAGCATGGCCCTGCGCGAGGGCTATCACACGGCGTTAATGAAAGGGAAATATCCCGTGTGCTGCCTCTTTCTCGAAATTGGCCCTGGGGAAGTGGATGTGAATATTCATCCGGCCAAACGCGAGGTGAAGTTCCACCGCGAACGCGAAGTGCGCCGCTACGTGGCCGAAGCCGTGCGCGCAGGCCTGCATGAGTTTCATACAAAGGCGAAAGTTGATCGTGTTGAGGTGGAAAACTTAAGGCCTGAGGTCGTGGATACGGGGAGCTTTGGACTGGTGGCGGAGGATGTGCCGGTCACTGCGCCCGAACAAAAGCCATTGGACATGGGCTTCGCTAATCCTCCCGAGCCTGTCCACAGAAAAGATGCCCCGCCACTCGTCCCTCAACCATCAACCATCAACCCAGATGCTTCCCCCACTCCCTCCAGCCCGCCGCTGCTCAATGTGCCACTGAAAATCGTCGGTGTAGTCGGTAAACTTTACGTGGTTCTGGAATCCGACCGCGGATTGGTTCTCATGGATCAACACGCGGCGCATGAACGAGTGTTGTACGAACAGTTGCTGGAACAAATGGAACGGGAAGAAACGGCGTCGCAAAAACTGCTTTTGCCGGAGACCGTGGAACTGGCTGCACCGGACGCGGCGTTTTTGGGTGAGCAAGTGGAGACCCTCAGCCGGCTCGGCGTGGGCCTCAGCGCTTTTGGCGAGCGGACGTTTCTGCTCGATGCCCTGCCGCCCTTTGTGAAAGCGAAAGATTCAAAAGGGTTCGTGTTATCGTTGATCGATGAACTCAAATCCGCAGGTACCGGCGTCAACGCCATGCGCCTTGGCGAAGACATGGTCACCAAAACCGTCTGCCGCCACGCGATCAAGGCCAACGATGCCTTAGCCGATCCGGAATTGGAGGCCCTCCTCGAGAGCCTCCGCCACTGCACCATGCCCTACACCTGCCCGCATGGCCGCCCGACCCTCATCGAGATGAGCTATCCGGAGCTGGAAAAGAAATTCGGACGGACGGTTTAATTTGCCGAAAAGCCTTGCATTCACACGTTTTCCACGTAGTTTCCCCGCTCGCCTGAGTCCCGTGAGTGCGGTGATTCGTTGAGGGCGTTAACACAATGTTAACAGGTTATTAACCATAAACCCGCCAGTTTTAAGACTAAAAACGACTGAAAAACGGCGGTTTCTGAACAAGAGCCATTCTGCGCTCCTTGTTATTCCCAAAGGACACAACAGCAATGCTGACGATGGAACAAGCCTTTGAGAAGAGTCTCACGACTTTCTCTGAAGGCGAAATTGTAAACGGCACCGTGATTGAAACACGGGGCAAAGAAGTGATTGTCGATATCGGCTACAAAAGCGAGGGCCATGTCGCGTTAAACGAATTTGATGAGGACAATCAGCCCGGCGTGGGCGACCAGATTGAAGTGCTCATCGAGGTGCTCGAAGACCGCGAAGGTCAGGTGCACCTAAGCCACGAACGCGCCGAGTTCAAGAAAAACTGGGACAAGATCAACTCGCTCTGCGAAGAAGGTAAGGTGATCGAAGGCCGTATCAAGGCAGCAGTAAAAGGCGGCCTGATCGTAAACATCGGTGTGGAAGCCTTCCTGCCCAGCTCCCAGGTGGACGTGGTGCAGCCGAAGAACCTCGACGCCCTAGTCGGCGAGAAAATGGAGTTCAAGATCGTGAAGCTGAATGCCGAGCGACAGAACATCGTGCTCTCCCGCCGCGAACTTATCGAGGAGCAACGTTCAGCCAAACGCGGCGAGATGCTGGACAACCTCACCCCAGGCGCCGTGATCAAGGGCAAGGTAAAGAACATTACCGACTTCGGTGCCTTCATTGACCTCGACGGCCTCGACGGCCTGCTGCACATCACCGACATGAGCTGGGGCCGCATCAATCACCCGAGCGAAATGGTGAGCGTCGGCCAAGAGCTCGACGTGGTGGTGTTGGATATCAACAAGGAGAAAGAGCGTGTCTCCCTTGGTCTCAAGCAAAAGACTCAAAACCCTTGGGAACTCATCGAGAGCAAGTACCCCGTGGGCACCAAGATCAAGGGCAAGGTGGTCAACCTCGTGTCCTACGGCGCCTTTGTGGAGTTGGAACCCGGTGTCGAAGGCCTCGTGCACGTCACCGAGTTGTCCTGGACCAAGAAACACACCAAACCCTCCGAGGTCCTTGAGAAGGATCAGGAAATCGAGGCGCAAGTACTCGGCGTCAACAAGGACGAGCAGAAGATCAGCCTCGGTATCCGCCAGTTGGACGACAATCCGTGGGACCAAGCCGAGACCAAGTACGCC
>DPAW01000048.1:0-1030 GCA_003517285.1 Verrucomicrobiales bacterium | reverse complement strand
TGGACCCGTAAGATCAATCACCCCTCCGAGCTCATCAAAAAGGGCGACGACATCGAGGCGCAAGTGCTCGAGGTCGACAAGGAGAATCAGCGCATCTCCATCGGCATCAAACAACTCGCCGAAGATCCGTGGGAGAAGATCGACGAAATCTATCAGGTCGGCCAGCTCGTCAAGGGCAAGGTCACCAAGCTCGCCAGCTTCGGTGCCTTCATCGGCTTGGAACACGACATGGACGGCCTCGTGCACATTTCGCAGGTCAGCGAAGAGCGCGTGGACAAGATCAAGAACGTGCTGGATGTCGATCAGGAGGTCGAGGCCCGCGTGATCAAGATCGACCGCTCCGACCGCCGCATTGGCCTGTCCATCAAGGCTGCTGAGTACGATGAGGAACAGATCAAGAAGGAACAGGAACAGCTCGACCAGCTGAAGCCCGGCGAGGACCTCGTGGCCCTCGAGCACGCATTCGACAATCTCGACCTCAGCAAGGCAGACGAAGAGAAGGGCGAATAATCCTCCTTGTCATACCCAATCACCGGCGGCCTTCGGGCCGCCTTTTTTGTTGCACAAACCGCTCCTAACCCGAAGATTAAGCCATGCGAGCCATCCTTTCCCTGCTCCTAATCGTTAGTGCAGTACAGGCCGCCGAACTGCGCGTCAACCGTGGCATTTTGCCCGGCGGCCTGATCGATGACCGCCGCCTGCTCAGCGAACTCAACCAGCACGCCAAGCAATTGCGCGAAGAAGAAGGCACGGTGAAAGCGTCCGAACTGCTCAAGCAGCTTGACCGCAAACAATGCGCCCTCACCCTGCAACAGCCCGGCAAGGACAAGCTTAACTCCGCCCAGATCGCCGAACGCAACCGTAAGGGCGTGCTGGTTGTTTCCGGTCTCTACAAATGCCAGCATTGTCCGCTCTGGCACAGCGGCGCCGCCAGCGGTTTCATGCTCACCGATGACGGCGTCTTCTGCACCAGCTATCACGTGATTGATAACAAGGATAACGATTCGCTGGTGATCATGACCGGCGATGG
>DPAW01000006.1:6542-7152 GCA_003517285.1 Verrucomicrobiales bacterium | reverse complement strand
AAGACCAGCCTGCACGCCGGCCTCAAATTGATCGGTCAAGGCCGCCATGGCCAAGCGCGGTTTGGTGGCGGCCGCCAGTTGTTCGGACACACAAATCGGATCGCCAAAGCGCACCGTCACTGCACGGTCCGCATAAGCCGGAAACGCCCGCGAGTACAGATCCTCCTGCAGTTTCTCGATCGTTTCCCCCACCCGGTCGAGCGTGGGGTTTTCGCTGAGATAATTACCGGCATAACTGAGAATCCGAAACGCAATGATCGCCTCATCGGCCCAACCGGCGGCCACTGCGTGATCAATCTCCCGGTCCGGGTCAGAACGCACCTTGTGAATCTCCCGGCGCACCGTGCGGATGCGGTCCATCAGGTCGTCGTCCTCCTTGGAAGCCAACCCCATCTTGGCCTCCAGTTGATTCAAAATTTGCCGGGCGCATTGCTGTAGGAGCTTAGGCAGATCGGTATAATCCGGATTCGGAGGCAAGAACCCGCGCTGGGACAGGTTACGTCGAATCATCGCTACGCCCACGGCATGCACCTGCTGCACAATGCCGTCTTCCCCGGAGGCCTCCACTTCAAGCTGCTCGGCCATGTGATCGAGTGTCTCCTGCAAGACC
>DPAW01000006.1:0-6171 GCA_003517285.1 Verrucomicrobiales bacterium | reverse complement strand
CGACCGGCATCCTTCATCTCCTGTTGCGCCTTCATCGCGATGTACGCCGGTCCTTCCAGAAACGGCGTCACACGGTCGTTCATGAAATACACGTTACCCTCGGGAAATACCGTGAGGGCGTATCGGCCATCAATCACCGTGGCAATAGCGTCCTTCATGGAACGCCGATCACTCCCATCACGGTTGACCGAGAAAGCTCCCATTCGCTGCATCACCCATCCCTGAGCCCGACTACGCAAGAATACATCGTACGCTGCCATGAAAATGGACCACACCCCGACCTGCCGACAGGCCTCGGCCATAATCATTGGATCGCTATGGGTAGAGTGGTTCGGCAACAACAACACCCGCGCGCCGTGTTCGTGTTGGATCTTCTGCAACGGGCCCGCGTTCTCAACCGTCACCGATTGGATCCGATGCTCCGGTCCGGCTAAAAGATATCTCCGAGACCACCACTCCCCCAGCCAGGCAATCAGCCGGTTGGGTTTGGGTGGGAAATATTCGTAAGGCTGATCGCTAAACTGCAGCATGCAGTGATCGAACCCTACAAAAAAACGGACGATATCTCAAGACATCGCCCGTAATAATTAGGGATTTAACTCCTAGCCCTTAACGACCTTCGGCGCACCGACTGCGGCAGCCGCGGTGGCCAGTGTGCGTCGATTCATGTTTCTTTAAGTTGAATTAAATTAGTTCAATTTCACGCCATAAAAAGCAGCAGCATTTTTCCAGAACAGCTTTTCCAGAACCGCCCGCCCTTTGGGCGCGAAATAGTCATGAATGATCGCCAGCTGCTCGCGGTATTCGCCTCCACGATCGGTCACCGGCCAGTTACTGCCGTAGATGACGCGATCCTCGCCAAACGCCTCGTACACCACCTCGAAGATTGGCGCGTAATAGGCTTGCTCCTTGGGTGCCGGCATCCGGCCGCTGCGCTGAAAAATTCCGCTCACCTTGCAACTCACATTCGCATGCGCCGCGGTGGCATTCACTTCCGCCACCCAATCGGCCTTGGCCGGTTCGCCCGTGATGATCAGGCCCGTGAGATGGTTCACCAGAATTTTCAAATTCGGTAAGCGCTCGGCAATTTGCCGCACATCGGCCAGTGTAAAATTGGCCATCAACACGTCCAGCGTGAGCCCCTTGTCCGACAGCTGTTTCAGATCGCGCCAGACTGCGTCGGTAAAGCCCTCGACGCCCTCCGGGAAACTCCGCAACCGAATGCCCACATAACGTGAGTCTTCAGCCAACCGGTTCAACTCCGCGGCAAAGGCGTCCGTGCCCACCGGCAGGTTACCCACCACCCCTACGTAATGGCTGGGATTATGCGCCACCAGATCGAGGACCCATTGATTATCTGGCACGCGATCGCTGGCCTCCACAATCACCGTGGCCTTCACGCCATTGGCGCGGGTGACCGGGTCAAAATGCTCGGGCAATACCGGCCGGTATAACACCTGATCATTCTTCGGTGGCCACGGCACACCGTCAGCGCGCGAGGTATCGTACAAATGAATGTGCGTATCAATCACCGGAATATTACCGGTCACCCCCGGTTGCTTGGTGCAACACCCCATGAAATTCAAAGCCGCAACAACGCACCCCAGCAAAGCAGTCCAAAAACGCATGACCGACTTTCCAACGGCCCCTCCCAGATGTCCACTAGAATTGTGACGTCAGATTCCCTCTATCCCAGGCCCGCTTTAATCTCGACCGCCAAGCCTGGCAAATACATCGGCGAACTTCCGCACAACACCACATCCGCTCCGGCCGCCATGAACTCCTCGTAATCCAGCACAGACGCTACCCCACCCACCGCGGCCAACGCCAACGGCAATTCTTCGGCATCAATCACTGCCCGCGCCTCGCGCACCGCCTTGACGCACGGTTCATGGATGATTCGCCCCAACACACCGGCCCGCAAATATTGCTCTCCGAAAACCGGCCGGCCATCGGCATGCCGCACCTCGCGTGCGATGCCGTTCACCAAGGTGATCCCGTGGGCGCTACCGGAGACGGTTCGCAAAAAATCCCGCTGCAATGTCGCATCTGGAAAAACCCCGATCTTTAACAACAACGGCAACTCTCCCATACCCGAGCGGATGGTTTCGGTGACCGTTTCGCTCAGGGCCACATCCGTGTACACCTGTCCCTCAGCGGAGCAGACATTGGGGCAGGAATAATTTGCCTCCACCACATCCGCCCCCGCTTCCACCGCCCAGGCCGCACATTGCGCGTAATCATCAGCCACCTGCGCTGCGCTCCAGCCCGCTTCCGGACTGGCCACCACGGAGACAATCAACAACTGGCCCGGTGCCAACACAGCCTTGGCCCGGGCAATGTCCTCACGCCAAAACGCCGGTTCCCGCGATGGCATACCGAAACAAACCGCCGAACTAATGGCCGCCGGATCGGCCGGCAATATTTCGGTGGCATACACCGTTCCATCCCCAGCATCCGCATCCACGAACACCCAATTGGGCACCGGATAACATTCTCGCGCGACTGATCGCACCGTCTTGTAGGTCAACAAATCCCAACCCCGCGCCGCATACGCCTCAATCCATTTGGCATTGGGCAACAACCCGGCGGCCACGCCCAGCGGACTGTTGACCGATCGACCCAGAAACGGGCGCGGCGAAGTTTGTGGAATGGCCGGAGCCGCATCAAGCTGCGGTCCGCGCTCAAAGTTTTCGGAGTAAGTCGCGGCAATATCGTAGGCCAACTGCACGTGGGGACGGTAATCGCTGGGAGCGGAACTGGCTAGTTTTGAACGAAGCGATAGGTACCGTCATTCTCCGTCGCAATTTGCTTGAGCACCGCTTCCCCCGATTTGTCTTTGAAGGCAACTGTATTTATCCGAATGGCGGCTTGAGGATTAGCCGACCGTATTTGCCCCAGCACTTCATCTTCATCGGCAAACTGACCATCCGTCAGCAACCACACGGTATCGGGCTTGAGACTAAATGTGAACCGCAAGGCATCGCTCGGATCGGTGCTACCGCCCACATCACGGCTCTCAATCCAGCGTGCGGCCCATGCAACATTTTTCGGGGTCGCCGCCATCATCGCCTTCACCGGCATTGGATCCGCGATGTGGTCGAAAAAGTAAACCATGAATCGCGTATCCGGCTTGAGGCTTTGCAGAGTGGCAATCAATTCCCGTTTGGCTTTACCGAGCCGCCCCTGACTGTTCATGCTTCCGGATTTATCGATCACAAACACAAACCGTTTTCCCTTGCTGCGCGTACCAAAGAAGCTGACGCCCTCTTCGGGTTTGGTGTGGAGCATCTGAAGATTTTGCACGGCGGCAGCGTGCCCTTGCACGGCGGCTTTACCCCACCAATATTCGGCCGCCTGTTTGTTCATTGGCCGACCCCGACCACTGAAAAATAAATTACCCAAATCCACCTGCGCGGAGGCATTCCCCACAGTGGCCTGACGGATAAGATTCAAAATTTCCGTTTCCGTGGGCAATGGCTCAGCAGCAACCTGACCGGTTTGAGGGGATTGCGACATCGCCGGCGCGGGATTGGATTCCGATAATTTTCCCGGAATAAAAGATTCCGCAGAAGGCCCCTTTTCCCCTTCCGGTTCATGGACCAAGGAAACCGCTGACGATTCATCCACCAACGCCTGACCACTCTTCGCCAATCGCGGGTTTACAGGAGTCGCCACAGGTTCATCTTTGGAACAACCAATCCAAGCCAAGGTTAAACAGAGGAGACTCGCGGTAGGGAGCAAAACACGCCTCATGAAAAAAGATAACACTGGTTTCAAAGTCCCGCAACCGGTTACGGGTCTAGGTATTTGCGGTTTTTATACACCGGAACCCCCAATAACTTCAGGTCACTATGAATGGCCGTGCCTAGGGACCGGACAGAAAATAAATGTTTTCCGGTGGCTGATTCATAGCCGGTGATGGCGATGGCTGATTTACCCTCCTGCCGCTCATATTTATAGAAATATGCGGAAGGTGTCTGGAAGGTGCCCACGCTGGGCACTGGGATGGGTATGGAAGGAATACCGATGTTGGTTTTGGTATCATCAATGCCCAGACCGCCGGAGCGCGCCTCGACGATGACCTCAGCCTGATCGAGATCCGTCACCAGCTGGGCGCCCAGTTGCAGCAACCGATCGCGCAACTCGCCTTGAGTAAATTCCACATCCACCGTCTTGAGATAGGTGACATCCACCACCACCTTTTTGCCGACCACTGCGTCGGCCTTAATCTGGCGCGCGGCATCCACCACGGCGCTGCTTATGATCAATTGCTCCGTAGCAGTGCGTTCAGGCTGGGTCTCCCGCACAGCCGTGCAGCCCAAGGCACACAGCAACGGTACTAGTAGAATCCATCGAGTCATGACTCTCCCCTATCGCAGTTCCGACCGCTTGGCAAGGTCACTCGCCCCAGCATTCGGCCAAACGCACAAGCGTGCGCACGGCCACGCCGCTGGCGCCCGTGCCGCAGTTGGGTTGCGCCTTGTCCACCCAGCATGTGCCGGCGATGTCCAGATGCGCCCACGGGGTGCCATCCACAAACTGCTCCAGAAACTTGCCGGCGGTGATGGTGCCGGCCTTACGATCCGCCGAGGCGTTGCGCAGATCGCTCATGTCGCCCTTCATGGCGTCGAGATATTCCGGATCCATCGGCAACGGCCAGAACCTTTCGCCGCACTGGCGGCCGCGCAGCGCAATGGCGTCACCGAGGTCCTTGTCGTTGCCTAGCAACGCCACTCGAATACTGCCCAAGGCCACACTCACCGCGCCGGTAAGCGTGGCGGCATTAACAATATGCGTGGCGCCCAGGCGCGTGGCGTAGGTCAAGGCATCGGCCAACACCAAGCGGCCCTCGGCATCGGTATTGATCACTTCAATGGTTTTGCCGTTCAACGCGGTAATGATATCCCCTGGGCGCGTGGCAGTGCCGCTGGGCATATTTTCAGCCATGGCCAATAGGCAGCTGACGCGTACGCCCGGTTTGAGCCGTCCGATCGCGGTAATGGCGCCGAGCATGGTGCCCGCGCCGCCCATGTCGTACTTCATTTTCTCCATGCCACTGGGCGGCTTGAGCGAGAGTCCGCCGGTGTCAAAGGTGATGCCTTTGCCGACGAGAAAGAGGTGATCGTTGCTCGTGGGATTTTTGGGCACATAACTAAGACGAACGAGGCGCGGCGGACGCACCGAACCCTGGCCCACAGCCAGCAGCGCGCCGGCGCCCATTTCGGCGAGGGCCGTTTCGTCAAACACTTCCACTTCCAAACCGGCCGCCGCGCCCTCTTGGGCAGCGCGCATGGCAAATTCCTCCGGGCCCAGATCGTTGGCAGGAATCTCAACCAACTCGCGGGCGAGATTGATGCCCTCGGCCGTGAGCTGGCCGCGATCGGCTTCCGCCGGTTCCGCGCCGGCCAAAAGAATGACCTCCTCCACGGGCCACGGCTTCTGATCCTTGTAACCGCTCGGCCGGTGCATGCCGTAGATTGCACCTTCGGCCATCAACCGGGCATCCGTGCCTTCGGGCAGGAGAATGGCCACCGAACGGCACTTGGCCTTGGCAGCCTGGCGCACGGCTTGGCCGGCGGCGGCAAACCAATGACGCGGCATCGGCTCGGCACCGACGCCCAAGAGAAAGAGCCGTTGCACAGAGGACTCGGGCACGCGATGGATCAGCGTGCATTGGCCGGCTTTGCCGGTCCATTCGCCGTTGTCGCGCAATTCGCCGAGCAGTCCGCCGAGGCGAGCGTCCAGCGCTGCGTCCGGTGTGGCGTTGGCTGCCTGCAGCACGGCCAGCGCGTCGATGTCGAGTTCCTCCCAATTTCCGGAATGTATGGTGATTTTCATGATTCTTCTTGATCGGGGCCGGGCTCGATCTGTGCGATGGCGTGCAGCAGATCGGTCGCGGCCTGTTGATAGATTTCCTTGAGGCGTTCCTTATCCTTTGCCTGTTTTGCCTCGGCCCGAAGGTCGGCGAAGTCGAGCGGTTCGCCAAACTTTATTTGCACCTGATACGGCCGGGGCAGCCAATGATGCCGCCCATACGCCTCATAGGCTCCGAATAATTTGATGGGCACAACCGGCGCGGTGCTCTTGATAATGATCAGGCCAATCCCCGGCTGCGGGGCGCGGATTTGGCCAGTGGGCGAGCGAGTGCCTTCGGGATACATGACCACC